>JBDSPC010000515.1:0-6046 GCA_039914485.1 Nocardioides sp. | reverse complement strand
CCGGCCATGGCCTGATCAGCGATCATCCGCTGATGACTCCGACTTCGCCGCCCAGTCGATGACTGAGGCTGGCCGCCACCGGAGATGTTTGCCGACCTTGATCGCTGGCGGTCCGTGGTTTGTTGTCCGCCAACCGTAAATCGTGCTCTTCGGAACTCCGAGGTGCGCGGCGAGGTCGATGTCCCAGAGGTTGGCGACTTCGGCCGTAGCACTCTGATTCGCCTGCTGCTGCAAGGGTTGTGGCGATGCAGGCGTAGAGGCGACGGGCTGCCTCCTCGCCAGTCTTGCCCTCGGCCTTGTTGCCGTCTCGGACAGCGGCCACAGACCTGGCTGGTCACCGTCACGGGCTGATGGGGTCACTTGTCTCGTCCTATCGTCCAAGGACGACGCATCGACGATCGTCGTCCACTGACGATGAGAAGCAACAACAACGGACCAAACTCGGTCAGCAACGAGCGAGTTTCTGGGGGAGTAGCTAACGCTGACAGGAGTCCATGGCATCGCGCAACGCGATCATGGCCACTCGAACGTCTGCGTACTCGTGCGTTTCGAGTGCATCATCCATCAGTGCGCGCCGCACGACGTCGAGCACGGAGGCGACTGCTTGTGGTGACTCCAATACCGCGACGATGCACTGGTCGAGTTTGTGCTCTGTTGGGGCAGGCGGCCCAGTCGCTTGAGTGACGCGGATCTCGACATTCTGCGCCTCGGCTCTGCGCGCTCGATAGGCCCGTTGCCGGCACGCGTCGGAGCACCAGACTCGTGTCCTACCGCGCTTGCCGGAGCCCGGAACTGTCGTTTTCAAAGGCCGGGTGCATCCAGGGCAGCGGGTTGGAGTGCTCGCCTCCAGCCAGGCCAGGATCAGCCTCTCATCGCGCGCCCGCGCCGCCGACTGGACGCGATCGTTGGGATCGACCATGGGTCAACGGTGCGCCTCAGGCGTTACGAAACGTAACAGAAACGCCGACAGTGCATGGGGTGCGAGGGACTTGGTGAGGCTTAGGTCGGTGCGTAGATGAGCAGCAGCCAGTGGAGTGACTTCGTGGCAAGTCTCGGAAGGTTCGGTGGACTGCGGCGTCCGATTGCGGTCGGTCGAGGTTGCTTCTTACTCGTCAAGGGTCGCGGAGGATTCCGTGACGGTCCGAGCAAGGAAGGGGTGGTTCCCAGTGGGGAAGTCGGCGCAGGCACAGACAGGTCGAGATCGGGCTCGAGACGCCCGGCTGAAGGCGGCGCGGTAGCGACGGCTGAAGCTGGACCCCGAGCAGCTGGCCCGGGAGCGGCGCATCGACGAGGCGTCGGTCGACGTCGAGGTCGCCTGGGAGGACCGGGCCCGGGCCGAGCGGGCGGTGGCCGACGCGGAGGTCGCGGCGGCGGCCGCGATCGAGCGGCTTGTCGCCGAGCGCCTAGCGGTCAAGGACGTCGTGCATCTGACCGGGCTCGGCCAGGCAACCATACGTCGACTGCGGCAGCTCGAACCGAGACCAAAGATGCCGTCGTCATCACTGGCGAGGGTGCCGACGTCGAGGTGACGTTGTGGCGAGCCCACCGACTATCGTGACCCAGCATCAGGCGGCAGCACAACCTGCTGCGGTCGTGGTCGGACTGGCGGTGCAGGACAAGTTCGCTGCGGTCTTCGTCCCTACTTCGGGGCGATAGAAGCTTCACGCCGCCCTGCACCCGGACCACTCCGTTAGCGCCGTGTCGACGACGCTTGAAAACGAGGCCATAGCGACGGGGTGGTTTCCAGCGACCATCGCAACGAGTGCCGGTTCCTAGGAGGCCTTGTTGTCAACGCGTCGTGTTCGGAAGGGGCCGGGTAGGCGGCCGAAGTCGGAGGCTCAGCGCAGGTTCGTCGAGTTGATCGATGGCCGGTCGCTCTGCTTGGCCGGTCATTACTTTCGCCCGGCGCGAGGATCTCGCGGCAGGGATGCAGGGCGGCCCCACCGCGGTAGACCAGCTCTTGTCAGGCTGCCCAGCCCGCATCCTCTACATGGATGTGAGCGGCCCGCCGGCCGAGGTCGAGTGGTCGGCGCTCGAGCTCCGCCGAAGGTCTCGAATGGAGCTCGCCCAGCGCAGCGTGGGCAAGCGGGGCCAAGGCGTGCTGGTCAGAACGGATAGTCTGCGATGTCGGGCCGCATTGTGAGCCACTGCGTCTCAGTGAATGCCTCGATGTTGGCTTGGGCGCCGCCGAACCGGGAGCCCGTCCCGGAGTCTTTCCACCCGCCGAAGGGTGCGTTCGGCTCGTCGGCAACCGTTTGCTCGTTGATGTGGATCTTGCCGGATTCGATGCGGTCGGCAATGTGCATCGCCTGCCCGACATCGCCCAGGATGCTCACGGAGAGACCGTATGGGCTGGCGTTCACGAGTTCCACCGCTTCGTCGAGATTCGAGAACGACAGCACTGGAGCCACGGGACCGAAGATCTCCTCCTCCCACGCTCGCATCGAACTCGTGAGACCGGACAGAACGGTGGGGGCATAGAAGAGCCCGTCGCTCGTGCCGCCAGCTGCAACGCGGGCGCCTTGCTCGACCGTCTGCTGGACGATCTCCGAGATGTGGTCGAGCTGGTGTTGGTCGATGACGGGGCCCAGCGCCACCTGGTCGGTGGCAGGGTCGCCGACGGGGAGGTGCTGGGCCTTCTCGGCAAGTGCAGCGACGTACTCGTCGTGGATTGACTCGTGGACCAGGTGTCGACCGGTTGACATGCAGATCTGTCCCTGGTGCAGCCACGATCCGAAGGCTCCAGCGGATGCAGCTTTGGCAACGTCCGCCCCCGGAAGCACGATCACGGCGTTGTTTCCCCCGAGCTCCAGATGGGCACGCTTGAGTGCCCGACCAGCCGCCTCGCCGACCTTGCGGCCGGCGGCAGTGGAGCCGGTGAACGAGATCACTCGAACCTCGCGCGCGGACACCAGCGCCTGACCTACCTGGGCGCCTCCCGGCAAGAGCTGCAGCACACCCGGCGGAAGGCCCGCTTCTTCGAACACCCGCACAAGCGCGACGCCGCCAGCCACCGTGGTGCGGAGATCCGGCTTGAGTAGCACCGCGTTGCCCAGCGCGAGCGCCGGCGCGACCGATCGGATCGACAGCACGAGTGGGAAGTTGAACGGCGAGATCACGGCGACGACGCCTGCCGGGCACCGGCGCGCCATCGACCAGTGATCAGCGTCCGAGGGGAAGATTTCGCCGGACGGGTGAGTGGGCAGGGCCGCTGCCTCGTAGCATTCCGCCGCCGCGGTGTGCACTTCGATGCTCGCCTTGGCCCCCACACTTCCGGCCTCACGGATCAGCCATTGAGAGATCTCTTCAGCATGCCGGTCGAAGAGTTCACCTGCATGACGCAGGATTCGGGCCCGCTCCGACGGTGTCGTCGCGGCCCAGGCGCGCTGGGCCTCGGCAGCTCGGGCCGCGGCCGTCGAGACGTCTGACTCGTCGGCGAGCCCGACCGAGCCGAGAGTGGCTCCAGTCGCAGGCTCGAGGACTGCGGACGTACCACCACCGCCGCTGGTCCAACCTTCGAGGAGAATCTTGTCGGTCCAGATCTTCGGGTCGAGGAGGGACATGGGGATCACCGTCTTTCGTGGAGGGCAACGCAGGCACATGGCGCGCTGGTCGTCGGACCGCGATCTCCGAGCGACGTGGCTCACACTGCAATCTCGCCAGTTCGGGCGGAAGGCCGAGTCTTCGTATTTCGAAACAGCGTTCGCGCGCGGTCCGGTTTCTGATTGCGAGACGCACGTATGACGCCAGGCGCCTGGACGAACTTCACTGCTGATTCGCCCAGGGGAGGGGTCCAATGTCCGAGACCGATACCGCTGATTCCTGGCGCGCCCTGATGCCGGGCGAGTCAACACCGACGATGCCTGGCCTGGTCGTCGTCAAGGACAACATCGATGTCGCGGGGCGGCGCACCACTGCAGGGTCGGGCCTCCTCCAGCACACGGCGGCGGCGACTCGCGATGCAGCAGTCGTCACGCGGCTGCGTACCGGCGGTTTCACGATCGGCCCGAAGGCCAACATGCATGAGTTCGCCCTAGGGTCCACCGGTGTCAATCCGACATTCGGGACCGTCCTCAACCCTCAAGCCATTGGCAGGATCGCCGGAGGGAGCAGCAGCGGCACCGCGGCAGCAGTGGCTGGCGGCATAAGCCAGCTCGGCCTCGGCACCGACACGGGCGGATCCGTCCGGGTACCAGCGAGCTTGACCGGTACGGCCGGGTTCCGTCCGACGACCGGGCGATACGAGTCGGCCGGGGTAGTACCCCTCTCCCGAAGCCGCGACACGGTCGGCACGATGGCGACGTCGGTACGCGGACTCGTAGCCCTGGACGCCGCCCTCGCCCGGACAGGTCGCCGCGACCCGCGCACTGTGACCGAACGTCCCGCGCCCGACGCGCTCCGACTGGGCGTGCCGGGGGAGTTCTTCGTCGAGGGATTGGACCTGCCTACGCAAACCGCGTGGGACTGGGCACTTGGCGCACTTCGCGAACATGGAGTGACCTTGGTCGAGCTGGATGTCCATCGTCTGGCAGCGACTGAAGCCCAGCTGGGGAGTGTCGTGACGTGCTACGAGGCAGCCGCCGACCTCGTTCCCTATCTCTTGCAGAGAACTGGCGTCGTCGACACCAGGGCGCTCACGACCGGGATCGCATCGCCGGACGTGCGAGCGCTCCTCGAGGAACGAGTCGTCCCCGGAGCGCCTGACGCCATCAGTACCAGTGCCTACGCGAACGCCATGCGCCTCGTCGAGCGCCTTCGGGCGGACTACTCGGCCACGTTGGAGACCCAGTCCCTGACGGGCTTGATCTTTCCCACCACCCCCGAGGTCGCTGCGCCGATCGAGAGGCTCGACAAGAGCGAGTTCCACAAGATGATCCGCAACACTGTCCCGGGGAGCCTGGCTGCGAGTCCGGGGGTGACCGTGCCGATCCCGATGCAGGAACTGCCGGTGGGCTTTGCGCTCGACGGCCGCCCTGGGGACGACGTCGGAGTCCTGGGCGCTGCCCTCACTATCGAGTCGGTGTTGCGAGACTTCGCGATCGCTTGACGCATGCCCACCGCATCCGCCATTGAAAGGTAAGGAAACATGAAGGTCGCAATAGTCGGAGGCGCCGGCGGAATTGGTTCGTCGGTCGCTTTCAACCTGCTGCAGCAGGACGTTGATGTCGACATCTCCGTCGTCGACACGCGTCCTAACATGATTACGAGTCACGTCATGGACATGCAAGACGTCTTGTCGCTCGGGCGCAACGACAGCACGGTCCGCGCGGGGGATGCCGACGACGTCGTGGGCGCTGACATCGTCGTGCTCAGTGCAGCGGTGCCGCTCCGCTTGAACACCTCCCGAGACGTCTTCCTGAAGGACAACGCAGAAGTCGTCCGGGCCGTTGTGTCCCCCCTGAAGGACTCGGCGTTTGGTGGCTCGCTCGTCATCATGACCAATCCGGTGGACCCGCTCGTCAGTTACGCCCGGGTATTGACAGATCTCCCTCGTGAGCGCGTGGTCGGCTACAGCCTCAATGACTCGTTGCGATTCCGGTTCGGCCTCGCCGAGGCGCTTGATGTTCATCCGCGACGCGTCAAGGCGTGGGTCGTCGGCGAGCACGGTCCCCACCAGGTGCCGATGTACGACAGGGTTGAGTTGGACGGTCGAAGGGTCAACATCACGGCCGAGGTCCGCACTGCCACACAGGACTACATCGAGAACTGGTACGTCCGACATGTTTCTCTAGACTCAGGCCGTACCTCGACCTGGTCCTCGGGGCTGGGTGGCGCCCTGATGGTGCGGTCGATGATCGATGCCTCGGAGTCGCCGTTTCCGGTCTCCGTGGAACTCGATGGGGAGTACGGCGTACGTGGCGCCAGCATGTCAGTGCCCGCGCTCTTGGGTCCCGACGGCGTGCGCGAGATCATCGAGTGGGATTGAGTCCCGCCGAGTGGTGTAGATCGGGTTCCTGATCGTGGTGGCCGTGTCGGTCGCCGACGTGAGGGGGCCACCGCGTGAGTCTTTGTGAGATTCCGACCAAAGAACTCACGAAAGAAGGTC
>JBDSPC010000433.1:0-8055 GCA_039914485.1 Nocardioides sp. | reverse complement strand
GTCGGCGAAGGACGGGAGCCTGTCAGTCTCCGTGTCCTCACGCCCCAGCGGCACGGGCGAGGTGTGAAGAATCTCCCGCCAGTTGTCGGGGACCTTCTTCTTGGTGTCGGCCTCCCGCGCGTAGGGGCGAAGGGTGGCGGCCGACCATTCGCGCAGCTCCTGCCCGTACCGCTTCAGCTCCGGGCTCAGCTCGAACGACGTGGTCATGCGTGCTCCTCGATGGTGATCTCAGTGATGGTCATGGTCAGAAGACGGAGTGGAAGGACGAGGCCCTGGGGTCGAAGTCGAGCGTCGACAAGAACGCCGCCGTCCGATACCACTGCTCGACGGGGTACTCGCGGATGAAGCCGTGCCCGCCCAGCACCTGCACGGCGTGGCGAGTGGTCTCCGAGGCGTTCTCGCTGGCGTATGCCACGGCCGACGACACGACCACCGAGATGCGCTCGATGTCGTCGGTGTTGTCCATCAGGGATGCTGCGTCGAGCACCTCGAGGCGGGCCTGTTCGGTGCGCGAGAAGGCCTCCGCGAGCGGGAACGAGATGCCCTGGAACGAGGCGATCGGCTTGCCGAAGGCGATCCGGCTCTTGGCGTACTCGGCGGCGTACTCCATCGCACGCTGAGCCATGCCGGTCTGGGCGGAGGCGACCGCGAGTCGCAGTCGCTCGACACTCTTCTGCAAGCCGTCGGCGCCCAGCAGGTTCGCCCTGGGAACGACGACGTCGAAATCCATGCTGGCAAGGTCAGCCGCGTCCAGTGCCAGCGACTTGTCACGCACGCCCACCGTCACACCGTCCGCGGTGCGAGGAACGATGACGGCACGCAGATCGCGCGTCGAGGGGTCGACACCGATGACGATGATCGACTCGGCCTGACCGGAGAACGGCACGGCGACCTTGCGGCCGACGACGCGCACGGTGTCGCCCTCATCGGCGATGGTCGTCTCGAGTTCGGACGCACCGCGACCGAAGCCCTCGTACAGGGCGACCGAACCGCGGTTGTCGAGGTTCTTCGACGCCTCGAGCAGGCCGGCCTGCTGTTCGGGCGAGCCGTGCAAGGAGATCAGCAGTGAGGGGGCACCGCTCCAGACGGCCGCCAGCGTGATTGCGGCGTCACCGTAGGAGAGGTTCTCGACCGCCGTCATGTAGGTGACGACACCCGGGATGCCTCCGCCTCCGAGCTCCTCGCTGACGGGGGCGGTGAGGCCGGTCTCGACGACGGCCTTCCAGGTCGTCGCCGGGACGGCCGCGGCCGCTTCCGCGTCCCTCGACACGGGCGACAGCACCTCCAGGCCCAGCTCTCGCGTCATCTCCGCGACAGCTTCCTGCTCCTCATCCTGTGCCAGAAAGATCATGAACTCTCCTCGGTGGTCCCAGAGTCTTCGCCTTGTCGGTAGACGTCGGCTTTCGAGTGATGCTGCGCCGAGCGCAGCGGACCGACAATCTGCTGTTCCGCTCCTCGGAAGCCGCGCCGTCCGACGTGGTCGGCCGCCGTTAGCGTCAGAACTGCCGTGAACACCGATTGGCTGGACGGAGCCCACATGCAGTCAGGACTGGCCCGACGGGTCGCGCTCGTGACGGGGGGCAGTCGCGGCATCGGTCGCGCCAGCGCTCTCGCCCTCGCCGCGGAGGGTGCTCGCGTTTGCGTGGTCGGCCGTGACAGCGACAGGCTCGGCGAGGTGGTCGATCGCGCCGGCGGATCCGCGGTGTCGGTCGACGCCGACCTGTCGACCGAGGACGGGTGTCGCCGGGCCTACGACGCCTGCGTCGAGTCATTGGGCTCCCCCGACATCCTGGTGAACTGCGCGGGCTCCGCCGGGATGGGCCCGGTGCTCGACCTCCGCCGCTCGGACATCGACGACGCACTCCGACTCAAGCTGCACGGCTACCTGACGATGTCACAGCTCGTGGCACCCGACATGAGGCGTCGTGGTTGGGGGCGCATCGTCAACGTCTCCGGGGGCGCCGGTGCCAGCCCCACCTCGACCAACCTACCCACGAGCCTGGCCAACGTTGCCGTGCACAACCTCACCCGAGCCCTGAGCGACGAGCTGGCACCCGATGGCGTCCTCGTCAACGTCGTGGCACCGGGTCTCACGCTCACCGACCGCGCCACCGACCTGTTCCAGGCCGCGGCCGAGGCGTCGGGCCGAGACGTCGACTCGCTGATCGCCGAGGCCGGAGCCCAGGTGCCGGCCGGACGCGCGGCCCGCGCCGAGGAGGTCGCCGCCGTCATCTGCTTCCTCAGCTCAGACCTGTGCAGCTATGTCCACGGATCCGCGGTGTACATGGACGGCGGCGCCCGCCGGGCGACGCCATGACCCATCGACGTGTTCCGGACCCATCGACACCACGCCATCAGGAGGCACCATGAACACCCCACTCGACGTCCGACGCGACGGTGACGTCGCGGTCCTCACCCTCAACCGACCGGAAGCGCTCAACGCGCTGAACGCCGAGCTGCTCCGACAGCTCTGTCGTGCCCTGGTCGATGCCGACGCCGACGCCGGCATCGGCGCGATCGTCCTGACCGGTGCCGGCGACCGCGCGTTCACGGCCGGCATGGACCTCAAGGAGGCCGCCCAGCGCCTCGACGACTTCGGTCCCGACGCACAGCCCGCAGCCACCCTGGACGCGTGCCGCACCCCCGTCATCGTGGCCGTCAACGGCCTCTGCGTCACCGGCGGGATGGAGATCATGATGGCGTGCGACGTCGTCTACGCCTCGAGCACTGCACGGTTCGCCGACACCCACGTGCGGCTCGGACTGCTGCCCGGGTGGGGCATCTCGCAGCGGATGTCTCGACAGATCGGGCTGCAGCGGGCCAAGGAGCTCTCGCTCTCGGGACGCTTCGTCGACGCCGATCGGGCAGTCGACATCGGCCTGGTCAACCGCGTCGTCGAGCCTGCCGACCTCATGCCGACGGCCCTCGAGCTGGCGCACGAGATCGCCGGTCACCAGGCTGAGGCGGTGCAGGGCTACAAGGCCCTCATTGATGAGGGCTACGCGATGGGTCTCCACGAGGCCCTCGTCATGGAACATGGTCGCAGTGTCGCCCACATCAAGTCGATGTCGTCCCACCACCTCGAGGCGAGCCGCGTAGCGGTCACGACGCAGAACCGCGCGGCGACCGCCCCCTGAGCCGGGCCCGCAGGTTCCGTCGGTCGGAACTTCGTCTGGGTCGACCACTCCGGCCTGTTGGATGGTGCAGGCTCCTACGAAAGGAACTGCCATGCTCGACGACGTCACGGTGCTCGAGGTCGGGGACCGGCTCTCGACCAGCTTTGCCGGCAAGATGCTCCGCGATGCCGGGGCCACCGTGGTGCGGGTCGAGGTGCATGCGCGGCCCGAGCTCGACCAGGCGGGGCGCGACTTCGCGGCCTTCCTGCACGGCGGCAAGCACTCCGTGCTGCTCTCGTCGGTGCACGACCTCGCGACCACGCTCCCGGCTCTGGTCTCCAGGGCCGACGCAGTGGTGTGCGACGACGACGACCCCCAGGTCGTCCAGGCCCTGCGAGCCCTGCGCGAGCAGCAGCCCGACCTGGTCGTCGTGTCGATCTCCGACTACGGCCTGAACGGCGCGTCACCGTCCGTGCCGGCCACCGAGTTCACGCTCCAGGCCGAGAGCGGCCTCACGGCCCTGCACGCGACGGGCGACCGTCCGCCCGTCTACGCGGGGGTCGACCTCGGCGAGTACTCCGCGGGCCTCAACGCCGCGATCGGCGTCGTCGGCGGTCTGCTCGCCACCGAAGCCGGGGCGCAGGCCGTCGACGCCGACGTCTCGCGCTTCGAGGCGATGGTCGGTGCCCTGCAGCTGCCGTGGGTCTTCTCGCAGCACGACCACCATGCCCCGTACGTCTCGCCCCAGACCGCGGTCCCGGGCATCGAGAAGGCCAAGGACGGCTGGGCGTGCGTCGTGAGCGTCACGCCGCAGCAGTGGATCGACTTCAAGGCCATGGTGCAGATCCCCGAGCTCGAGGACCCTCGCTTCGAGCACCTCGTCGACCGGCAGGGCATGTCAGCCGAGATCACGCCCTACATCCGTCGCTTCACGCAGCGCTACACGATCGACGAGCTCGTCGAGATGGGAGCGAAGGCACGGGTGCCCATCGTCCCGGTGGCGACCTCCCTGACGGTTCCGGCGCTGCCTCCCTACACGAGCCGCGGCACGTTCGTGTCGCACCCCGACGGCTTCGTCCAGCCCCGACCAGCCTTCAGGCTCGACGACGACACGTGGCAGATCGGCGAGATGGCCGAGGCCGGACGCGACAACGACGCCGACTGGGGCACACGGCCCGAGCGCGGGGCCCGCACAGGGGCCGACCCCGCTCGCCCCCTCGCCGGCATCAAGGTGCTCGAGGTAGGCAGCTACCAGGCGGGGCCTCTGGTGACGCGTGCTCTGACGTCGTACGGTGCGGACGTCGTCAAGCTCGAGTCGGTCATGCGCCCCGACCTGCTGCGCTTCGGCGGCCCGTTGCCGACCGCCCCCGACCTGTGGGAGCGGGGCGCCAGCTTCACGGCCACCAACTGGGGCAAGCGCTCCGTCACGGCCGATCTGAAGGACCCGGAGGGACACAAGATCGTCGAGCAGCTCATCGCGACCAGCGACCTCGTGCTCGAGAACTTCTCGCCCCGCGTCATGGAGAAGGCCGGTTTCGATGCCGACGGCATCCGCCGCGTGCGGCCCGACGCCATCGCGATGCGGCTACCCGCCTGGGGACTGAGCGGACCATGGAAGGACCTGCCCGGCTTCACCTACTCCGCCGACGCCACCTCAGGGCTGAGCGACCGCACGGGATACGCCGACCGCGAGCCGCTGCTGACGGGCACCGCCTACGACCCGATCGCCGCCGACATGTCCACGTTCGTGGTTCTCGCGGCGCTGCGTCGCAAGATCCTCACGGGTCACGGCCTGTCCGTCGAGGTCTCGTTGTGCGACGTCGCACCCCAGACGACGGCCGAGGGTGTCATCGCCTCGAGCCGCACCGGTGTTCGCGTCGAACGCCGGGCCAACGACGCCCCGGGTGTCTCGCCCCAGGGCATGTACCGAGCGGCCGACGGACCGTGGGTGGCCGTGTCGATCGCCAGCGACGAGCACTGGCAGGCCCTCTCCCACGTCACCGGCGACGCTTCGTGGGCCACGGCGACGGATCGCGCCGATCTCGCCGGCCGACTGGCTGACCGCGAGGCCGTCGACGCCGACCTGCGTGCCTATGTCGGCGGCCACGAGGCCGGTGACCTGATCGAGCGCCTGCACGGTGCCGGCATACCCGCCGCGATCATGCAGAACGGCGAGCAGGCGCACCACCACCCGGCGGTGCTGGCACGCGGACGCAGCATCGAGGTCGTGCACCTGATCAACGGCTCCAAGCAGCACCTCGCATCACCCGTCACGCTGTCGAGCCAGCCCGACAGCGCCATGATCATCCCGCGGCCGTCGCCGCTGTTCGGCGAGCACAACCACGAGGTGCTCCGTGAGCTGGGCTACTCCGACGACGACATCGAGCGGTTGCGCAAGGACGGCAAGATCGGCGACTCGCCCTTCGGCATGCCGATCGGCGAGCGTCCGCCCGCACCGGTCGAGTGAGGTAGGTGCGGCTGTCAGTGAGGCAGCCGCACCACGGCACGGCCACGCAGCACCTCGACACCGTGCTGGTTGACGGTGGCGATCGAGAGCTGCGCCGCGCTGCCCCGCTCGTCGACGTTGATCGCGTCGACCGTGGCCCGTGCGATCAGGGTGTCGCCCGGCCAGACCTGCGCGGTGAATCGGCCCCCGAAGTGCTCGACCCGGGCGACGCCGAAGACGTCGGTGACGACGCGCCCGGTCATGCCCATCGTCAACATGCCGTGCGCGAAGACCCCGGGCAGCCCGGCGACCTCGCGGGCGTTGACGTCGTCGGAGTGCACGGGGTTGAAGTCACCGGAGGCACCCGCGTACTGCACCAGCCGCGTGCGGCGCAGGTCGTTGACGAGCAGCAGCTCCCAGGTGTCGCCCACCGCGACGGCGGCCGCATGGACCTCGTCGATCGTCATGTCAGCCCTCGTCCTCGGGCTCGGGCTCGGGCTCGGGGTCGGGCTCGGGCTCGGGCTCGGGGATCACGGTCCGGGCCGTCGCGGTGACGACCGGAAGCCCGTCCGGATCGCGGAAGACCGTGACCCGCTCCTGGAAGTGCAGCACCCCTCCCCGAGAGCTCGGTTTGTCCCAGCTGCGCCACGGGCCGTCGTCCGCCGTGAGCACGTCACCCACCAGCACGGGTCGGTGGTAGTCGAACGTCTGCTCCGCGTGCAGCAGACCGACACCCAGGGGATCGAGATGACCACTCGTCGCTCCGGACCCGTGCCAGGGCTGGTCGTCCCGAGGTCGCAGCGGATAGCCGGGATCGACCTGCGCCGCGGCCAGCACGAACGTCAGAGGTGCGGCGAGGCCGCCCAGCTGAACCGCGTCGGAGCACGTGGGATCGACGTGAACAGGATCGTGATCGCCGATCGCCTGGGCGAACGCGCGCACGTTCATCGACTCGATCGGGAACTCAGGCATGACCGCTCCTCGTCGTGGGTGTCCTGACCAGCACTCAGGTCAGGCGAGGCGGCTCAAGCCGTCGCGCCAGGCCGAACCACGCCCGCATGCGGTCAGGGTCTGCCGCGATGCGTCGCATCGGCTCGATCTCCTGCTCGACGGTTGCGTCGTCCTCCAGGTTGAAGACGAACTTCTTGCGCTCCGACGAGGTTGGAGACGAGTGCTCGACGAAGTTGCGCCGGCGCTCTTCAGCCCACCGATCGAGCAATGAGTCGTCGGCTCCCCCGGCGATGACGGCGCTGAGCGCCTCGCTCAGCGCGTAGGAGTCGAACAACCCGCTGACCATCCCGTGGCCACTGGCGGGGTTCGTGACGTGTGCGGCATCGCCGATGAGCAGGGCGCGGCCGACGCGGAACGTCGCGGCCGAACGCTGGTGGATCCGATATGACGACCAGGTGAAGCTCGCCTCTGCCACCTCGGGCGACAATGCCTCCGACAGGACACCGGTCAGTCGCCGGGCGATCGCGTCCTCGGGCGCGGCCCTGTCCTCGGCGTAGATGTACCTCCAACGAGAGCCGGGGTCGATGCACGCGACGATCGCGCCCAACCGCGGATCGATCACGTAGCCGGCACCGTGCATGCCGAGCGCCTCGAGATCGGCATCGATCTCGACCGAGATGAGACGTTCGGGCCAGGTGATGCCCGCGAACGAGAGACCGAGACCACGGCGCACCGCGCTGCGGGCACCGTCGGCGCCCACGACCCATCCCGCGCGGAGCGTAACCTCGCCCGCCGGCCCGTCGCACGTAACGATGACGCCGGCGTCGTCCTGCACGAGCTCGGTCATCGCAGAGCTCACCAGGATCGTCACCTCGCTGCGCTCGCCGAGGTGCTTCAGCAGGATCTTGGTCACCTCGTCCTGGCGGAGGTGCAGATTGAACGGGAAGGGGAACTCGTCGGCCAGCACGCCGAGGTCGAAGGTCAACGTCTCACCGGTGGAACCGACACGGTAGAACGAGTGCGGCTCGGTGTGCCCGACACTGAGGAGGTCGTCGAGGATCCCGAGTCGATCGAGCCACGGCAGGACGTTCCAGTGATAGACGAGGTCGCCGGGAGTCGTGCCCACCTCAGGTCTGGCCTCCAGCACGGTGACATCGATGCCGGCGCGTGCGAGTCCGAGAGCGTGGGTCAGCCCGACTGGGCCGCCCCCGACGACGATGACCTCGTGTGCGTTCACTGTTCCATCCTGCCGTGATCGTCTTGGTGGTCAGACCGTCGGGGGCACCGGAGGCAGGCCCAGGAAGCCCATCGCGTTGCCCGACAGGATCGGCTCGACGACATCGTCGTCCAGTATGCGCGCGTCCGCGGCGTCCCGCACGAACGAGCCCGCAGCGGCGAACAGGTCCGGGAAGAACGGGTGATCCGTGCCCACCATGACCTTGTCGGCACCGAACCGGTGCACGAGGAGCCGCAGGTGCTCGGGATCGAGCACCAGCGTGTCGACCCACAACGAACGCATGCGCTCGTCTGCCGCCTCGACCG
>JBDSPC010000272.1:0-7108 GCA_039914485.1 Nocardioides sp. | reverse complement strand
ACGTCATCATCAAGGAGATGAAGCTTCGTCCCAAGATCGACGCGCACGACTACGAGACCAAGAAGGGCCACGTCGTCCGCTTCCTGAAGGCCGGCGACAAGGTCAAGATCACGATCATGTTCCGCGGTCGCGAGCAGCACCGTCCCGAGCTCGGGTTCCGGTTGCTGCAGAAGCTGGCCGAGGACGTGACGGAACTGGGCTTCATCGAGTCCTCGCCCAAGCAGGACGGCCGCAACATGATCATGGTGCTCGGCCCGCACAAGAAGAAGGCCGACGCCAAGATCGACGCCGCCGCTGCCAAGGAAGAAAAGATGGCAGAGCGCGCCGCGATGGTGGCAGTCGAGGACGCCGAGCGCGAAGCAGCCCACGCTGCCGGCCCGGTGGCCGCCAAGAAGGAGCGCGGGCGCTCCGAGAACCTCGACGACGAGATCGAAGCCTGACCCACGCGTCACGCACGTCGTCCCCAAGACATCACAGATCAGAGGAGTAGAGAGATGCCGAAGAACAAGACGCATTCCGGTGCCAGCAAGCGCTTCCGCGTGACCGGCTCGGGCAAGATCCTTCGCGAGAAGGCTGGCAAGCGCCACAACCTCGAGAAGAAGCCCTCGAAGGTCACCCGTCGTCTGTCGGGCACCGTCGAGGTCGCCAAGGCCGACGTCCCGCGTGCCAAGAAGATGCTGGGTCTCTGAGTCTCCCGACTCGTCCCACTCGCACCCGTCATCAGTTTTTTGAGCAAGGAGTAATGAAATGGCACGCGTCAAGCGGGCGGTAAACGCCCAGAAGAAGCGCCGGGTAATCCTCGAGCGCGCCTCCGGCTACCGGGGTCAGCGCTCGCGCCTGTACCGCAAGGCCAAGGAGCAGGTCACCCACTCGCTGGTCTACAACTACAACGACCGGCGCAAGAACAAGGGCAACTTCCGCAAGCTGTGGATCCAGCGCATCAACGCTGCCTCCCGCGCGCAGGGCCTGACGTACAACCGCTTCATCCAGGGTCTCAACCTGGCCGGCATCGAGGTCGACCGCAAGATCATGGCCGAGCTCGCCGTCAACGACGCCCCGGCCTTCGCCGCGCTCGTCGACGCCGCCAAGGCCGCGCTGCCCGAGGACGTCAACGCGCCCAAGGTCGACGCCTGAGCATGAGCATCCCCCTGACGGTGGGCAACGCCCGCGTCAAGGAAGCTCGCAAGTTGAGCCGCCGTCCGGTCCGCACCGAACGGCGGCTCTTCCTTGCTGACGGCCCCAAGGCCGTCGAGGGTGCACTGCGCCTGCCCGACTGCGTGGTCGAGGTGTTCGCGACGCCTGCGGCGTCCGAGGCGTACGCCGATGTGCTGGCCCCCGCCCGGTTGGTGACCCTGGTCGACGACCGGGCGCTCGTATCCCTGTCCGACGCGGTCAGCCCGGCCGGCGTCGTGGCGCTGTGCCGCCACCTCGACGTACCCCTGTCGTGGCTGGTTGAGCAGCGAGCGCCAGCGAGCGCGTCGGATCCGAGACTCCTCGTCATCTGCGCCGACGTGCGTGACCCCGGCAACGCGGGCACCGTGATCCGGACCGCCGACGCGGCGGGCGCTGTCGGTGTCGTGCTGGCCGGCCAGTCGGTCGACGTCTACAACCCCAAGACCGTGCGTGCCAGCGTGGGCAGCGTCTTCCACCTGCCGATCGCCCTCGAGCCCGACCCGGCTGCGGCCGTCGAGGCAGCCCGGGCTGCCGGCTACACCGTGCTGGCCGCCGACGGTGCGGGCGACGTCGACCTGTTCGGGGCCGACCTCTCCGGGCCCACCGCGTGGCTGTTCGGCAACGAGGCCTGGGGCCTGCCCGACGAGCTCGCCGCGCTGGCCGACCGCCGGGTGGCGATCCCGATCCACGGTCAGGCCGAGAGCCTCAACCTCTCCACCGCCGCGGCCGTGTGCCTCTTCGCCAGCGCGCGGGCGCAGCGTCATCCCGCCTGATCGGGCCCGCGCCCGCCGCCGCGGCGCATCGCGATTGCAGTCCCCGAGACGATTCGCTCACTAGACTCCCGCAAGAGTGCGGCTTCCTTGACGTGCTCCATCTTCAGCGGAGACTCCATGGGACTGCACAGACGGCAAGCGGCTGCGATGCTGCTGGTCCTCGTGACGAGTTATCTCGCGGTGCGGACCTCACCCGGTGACGCGGGGGTCTCGGAGTGGTGGCTGGCCTCCGGCATCGGTGCCTGCGCGATGGTCATCTCGCCCCGCAGGCACGTACCCGTGCTGTTCCTCCTGGTGGCAGTCCTGACCTGGGCCGGCAACCATCTCGGCGGGCGGGCGGCCGCCACCGGGCCGTGGCTGGGCCTCGGCAACGCGGTCGAGTCCTATGTCATCGCGCTGTTACTGACGCACAACTGGTCCCGCTCGGCCACCCTGCAGTCCTGGGCGGACCTGCGCCGCTACTTCATCGTGGTCGCCCTGGGCAGCGCGGCGCCGGCCCTCATGTCAGTCGGGCTCTCGCTCAGCATGCTGGATCGCAGCCTCCCGGTCATCGCGGCGTGGGTGTTCATCAACCACCTCGGCTGCAACCTCGTGCTGATGCTGATGGTCGCCCGGCGCCCGCCGACACCACAGCCGGCGCCGGCTGAGGTCCTGGGCCACGTGGCGTTCCTGGTCGCCGCGACGGCGATCACCTACGCGCCCAGCAACCAGCAGTCGGTGGCCTTCTTGCTGACGCCCGTCGTCGTCTGGGCGGGTTCGCGGTTCCCGTCGCGGTGGGCCGTCCTGGAGCTGATCGCGCTCGGCGGGCTGATCACCGCCTTTGCGCAGGCCGGCATCGGTCCGTTCGAGGTGCTTTCCGCGGACGCCACCCTGGTCTCGGTGCTCGCGGGCATGCAGAGCTTCATGGCGACCAACGTGCTGATCGCGCTGATGTTCGCCACCGGGTTGGCGCTGGAGCGTGAGCGTGGCCTGGCCATGGTCGCCCACCAGCGCGAGGTCGAGGCCGCCACCTCCGCCGCGCTGGAGCGCGAACGTGAGGCCAACGTGCGCATGCAGTCCATGGACCGCGCCAAGAACGAGCTGATCAGCACCATCAGCCACGAGCTGCGGACGCCGTTGACCAGCATCGTCGGCTATGTCGAGCTGCTGGAGGACGACGCCAACCTTGGGAGCGAACGTCGCGCCGACCTGCTGGGCCGGGTCTCCCGCAACGCCGACCGCCTGCTCGCCCTGGCGAAGGACGTGCTCCGGATCGCCGCCGTCGACGAGCGTGAGTTCATGCCCGACAAGCAGCTCATCGACCTGCGCGACTGCGTGTTGGCAGCGCAGGACGCCGCGGTGGTCCCGGCGTCTCGCCACGACGAGCTCAAGATCACCGTCGAGGTCCCCAACCGACCGGTGCCCGCGTTCGTCGACGCGCAGGAGATCGAACGGGTGGTCTTCAACTTCGTCAGCAACGCCATCAAGTTCACGCCCGGCGCCGGCTCCGTGCGGGTCTGGCTCGCGACGCTCGGCGCCACGGCCCGGATCTCGGTGGAGGACTCCGGGCTGGGCATCCCGCAAGACGACCAGAAGCGCATCTTCGAGCGGTTCTTCCGCACGGACGTCGCCCGGCAGAACGCCGTCCCCGGCACCGGCCTGGGCCTGAGCATCGCCCGTTCGATCGCCGAGGCGCACGGGGGGACCGTCGGGTTCATCTCGCACGAGGGGGAGGGATCGACGTTCTGGGTCGACCTGCCCATCGCGTTGGGGACTCCCGCGCGATGATCCTGATCGATCCGCCGGCCGTGGAGCGGTGGGACCGCGCCTGGTCGCACCTCGCCAGCGACGAGTCCTTCGAGGAGCTGCACGCGTTCGCACGTCGTGTCGGCGTCCCGGACCGCGGCTTCGATCGCGACCACTACGACGTGCCTTCCGAGTGGTACGCCGACATGCTGGCCGCCGGCGCGAAGCCGGTCAGCTCCCGCGAGCTCGTGACCAGGTTGCGGCGCGCGGGCCTGCGTCGGCCCAAGGCGGCCGAGTCCGCGTAGGGCGGACTAGGGTGGCCCGGTGTCCCGCATCGAGTCGAGGCCCACGCGGTTGCGGTCGCTGGCCGACCTGCATCCCGATGGCATCGTGGGCGCCACGATCGAGGGTGAGATCACCTTCATCAACGACCACGCCGCGCGACTACTGGGCACCACCGTCGAGGTGGCGACGCGAGCCCGTATCGATGCCGTGCTGAGGTTGCAGGACCAGGACGGTCGCAACTGGTGGCAGGTCAACCGGCCGGACCAGAGCCTGTCCACGCGCACGGGCATCCCGGAGCAGTCGTGGCTGAACACCGACGGCGAAGAGGTGCTGACCACCGCTCGGCTGGTGCGCGACGAACCGCTCTCGCCGGTCGTGGGCATCGCGATCGGGATCCGGAGCGGCCGTGGCCGGGCCCGGCTGGACCGGGAGCGTTCAGACCTGGTCGCCACCGTCGCGCACGAGCTCCGCTCCCCGCTCACCGGCGTCAAGGGCTTCGTCCAGGCCCTGCTCAACCGCTGGGACAAGTTGAACGACGACCAGCGCAAGCTGATGCTCGAGACCGTCAACGCCGATGCCGACCGTCTCGTCCGGCTCATCGCCGAGCTGCTCGACGTGGCCCGCATCGACACCGGGCGCCTGCCGCTCTACCCGCGCGGGTCCGACGCTGCCGCGCTCGTCCAGCGTGTCGTCAACTCGGTCGGCGCCGGCACGAGCCGCGCGATCGAGCTGTCGGCGCCCGACGGACTGCCGGAGATCTTCGCCGACCCGGACAAGTTCACCCAGGTGGTGACCAACCTCGTCGAGAACGCCGTGCGACACGGCCAGGGCATCGTCCGGGTCACGCTGTCCGAGCTGCCCACCGACTCGGCCTTCGCTGGCGTGCGCATCTGGGTGGACGACGAGGGTGACGGCATCCCCAAGGAGATGCGCAACCGCATCTTCACGAAGTTCTGGAAGCACGGCGCCAGCGGCGGCTCGGGCCTTGGCATGTACATCGTCGGCGGGCTCACCCGTGCCCATGGCGGCTTCGTCGTGGTGACCGATGCACCGACGATCGGTGCTCGCGTCGAGGTCGACTGGCCGTCCGAGGACCTGCGACCCGGCTGAGTCGCGATCGGTTCAGTCGGTCGCGGCCAGCGTCGCGCCGAGGCCGATCATCATCACGCCGCCAGTGGCGCCCATGGCGTCGAGGCGCTGCGGCTTGCGGGCGAACCAGTCGCGGGCGCGGCTGGCCGCCAGCGCCCACACCGAGTCGGACGCCACGGCCATCACTGCGAACAGGGCGCCGAGGAAGGCGATCTGGGCGCCGACGTGACCTGCAGCTGCGTTGGTGAACTGCGGCAGGAAGGCCACGAAGAAGACGATCGTCTTCGGGTTGGTGGCGCCCACGACGAAGCCGGTGCGCAGGGCCGCGCTGGTCCGCTCCGGGTGACGCTCGCCGAGCTCGAGGGCGACGCGCGCGTCGCCCCGGTGTCGGATCGCCTGGATGCCGAGCCAGATGACCCAGCCTGCGCCGATGAACTTGAGTGCTGTGTACGCCGCAGCGCTGGCCGCCACGATCGCTCCCAGCCCGAGCGCCACGGCGACGACCTGGGCGATGAGTCCCAACGCGTTGCCGAGCACCGACAACAGGGCCGCTCGGCGACCGACCGTGAGCGCGCGGCCGATGGTGAACAGCAGGCTCGGGCCGGGCACCTGGATGAACAGGATCGAGGCGAGCGCGAAGGCGAGCAGCTGACTGGTGGTGGGCACCCGCCAAGCGTAGGGGCCGCGGTCGCCGTACGAGAACTCGATTTCCCACGCCGCGGATCTGCACACAACCTTCACGAGTCGTCCCCGTCTCCCGACCAGTCGCGCTCCTAAGGTCGAGGCATGAGCGGACAACAAGTCCTGGTCGTCGAGGACGACCGGGTCATCAACGACCAGGTGACCGAGCGGCTGCGCGCCGAGGGCTACGTCGTGACCCAGGCCTTCGACGGTCCGTCCGCCGTCGCGCTGGCGTTGGAGAGCGAGCCGGCCGTGGTGCTGCTCGACGTGATGCTGCCCGGCTTCGACGGTCACGAGGTGTGCCGACGGATCCAGGCGGAGCGCCCGGTGCCGGTGCTGATGCTGACCGCCCGCGACGACGAGGCCGACATCCTCGTCGGGCTCGGTGTCGGTGCCGACGACTACCTCACCAAGCCGTTCCGGATGCGCGAGGTCGTGGCCCGCGTCGCCGCCCTGCTCCGCCGGGTCGACCGCGCCGCCGAGCTGGCCGCGACCACGGACCGGTCTCCGCTGGTGCAGGGGGCGCTCAGTGTCGACCCGGGCCGTCGCCGTACGACCATCGGCGACGCCGAGGTGCACCTGACGCCCACGGAGTTCGACCTGCTGGTCTGCCTGGCCCGCGAGCCCGGGCAGGTGCTGACCCGCGAACGCCTGCTCGCCGACGTGTGGGGCTGGGGCGAGGCGACCCTGAGCGGTGTGGCGACGCGCACGGTGGACAGCCACGTCAAGGCGCTGCGGGCCAAGCTCGGCGCCGGCTGGATCCGCACCGTGCACGGCGTCGGCTACGCCCTCGAGGTGCCGACGTGTTGACGCTGCTCGACACGGCCAGCAGCATCAAGGTCAAGCTCGGGGCACTCGTGGCGATCTCCGTGATCGTCGTGGCGCTGCTCGCGACCCTCGGCTCCTCCGCCGGCGTGCCCGTGTGGCTCACCCTGCCGGTCGCCGTGTTGCTGACGCTCGGGGTGACCCAGCTGCTCGCCGCGGGCATGGTGTCGCCGCTGCGGTCCATGACGGAGGTCGCCCAGCAGATGGCGCGCGGCGACTACACCGGCCGCGTCCGCACGACGTCCACCGACGAGGTGGGCCGGCTGGCCGCGGTCTTCAACCAGATGGCCGGAGATCTCGCCGTGGTCGAGGCCGAGCGCCGCGACCTGATCGCGACTGTCTCCCACGAGCTGCGCACCCCGCTTGCCGCCATGATCGCGGTGCTCGAGAACCTCGCCGACGGCGTGGTGCCGGCCGACGCGCAGCACCTCGACGGAGCGCTCGCGCAGGCCGAACGCCTCCGCCGACTCGTCACCGACCTGCTCGAGCTCTCACGCCTCGAGGCCGGTGTCACCCGCCTGCAGTCCACGTCGGTGCGGGTTCGCACGCTGGTCGCC
>JBDSPC010000390.1:0-7400 GCA_039914485.1 Nocardioides sp. | reverse complement strand
GAGCAGGTCTCACCACTCCTGGCACCCGGCGTCCTCGACGAGTGGCTCGAGCGGTGGGGGCCCTCGGCCCACCCGCTGCTCTGGTCGCACGGAGCGTTCCTGGCGGGCTTGGGGGCGATCGCGGACGGCGAGAAGGGATAGCTCCCCAAGCAACTAGTTGTGCTCGACCCTCACGACGGATCGTCCGGCACGTACCTGCCGGTGAAGGAGAAGACAATGGCAACGGTGACTTTCGAGAAGGCTCAGCGGTGGTATCCCGGCGCTGATGTGCCCGCAGTGCCCGGGATCGACCTGGAGATCAAGGACGGCGAGTTCATGGTGCTCGTGGGTCCGTCCGGTTGTGGCAAGTCCACGACCCTGCGGATGCTGGCGGGGCTCGAGGAGGTCAACGAGGGCAGCATCCACATCGGGGATCGCGACGTGACCAACCTGCCGCCCAAGGACCGTGACATCGCCATGGTGTTCCAGAACTACGCGCTGTATCCGCACATGAGCGTCGAGGACAACATGGGCTTCGCCCTGAAGATGTCCAGGGTGCCTGCCGCAGAACGCGGCAGGCGGGTCGCCGAGGCGGCCGAGATGCTCGGCCTGACCGAGTTCCTCCAGCGCAAGCCCAAGGCGTTGTCGGGTGGCCAGCGTCAGCGGGTGGCGATGGGTCGCGCCATCGTCCGCAATCCGCAGGTCTTCTGCATGGACGAACCGCTGTCCAACCTCGACGCGAAGATGCGGGTGCACACCCGCACCGACATCGCCCGGCTGCAGCAGGAGCTCGGCGTCACCACGGTCTACGTCACGCACGACCAGATCGAGGCGATGACCATGGGTGATCGGGTCGCGGTGATGAAGCTCGGGCTCCTCCAGCAGGTCGACACGCCGTTGCGGCTCTACGACAAGCCCGCCAACCTGTTCGTGGCCGGGTTCATCGGATCGCCGCAGATGAACCTCCTCGAGGGCGTCGCGGTCGACGGCCAGGTCAGCGTGGGCGGCTACAAGGTGCCCGTGGACCCCACGGCCGAACGCAAGATGTCCGGGCGCATCACCGTCGGTGTGCGCCCAGAGAACTGGCGGATCGTGTCCGACGGCGAGGGCGGCCTGCCGGTCAAGGTGACGCTGGTCGAGGAGCTCGGCGCCGACAGCTTCGTCTACGGCACATGCGACGTCGAAGGCGTGCCCTCCAACGTCATCATCCGCATGACAGGACGCCACCACCCGCACAAGGGCGAGCTGCTCCACGTCACCACCGACCCGCACCACGTGCACGTCTTCGACACCGACACCGGAGAACGACTCTCCGACTGAGACGGCCGCCGTCAGCGGCCCAGTGCCGCCACGGCATCGGCCAGGTCGACCACCGCCCGCTTGCGGCTGGTGGTTCCGACGTCCAGCGGAGCGTCGAGCTGAAAGCCCATGAAGGCCGCGTCGATGATCGTGGCGACGCGCTTGGCCAGTGGGCGGGCGACGCCCGACTTCGTCAGGTGGGTGACGAAGGAGCGCAGCCAGCGGTCGTTGGCCTCGCGGACCACGGTGGCGTAGGGCTCGCGACCGAGCAGACCGAGCGCGGCAGCCTCGACGTACAACCGTGTGCACGGTTCGAACTCCGCCGATCGCACCACCGACCAGAGGTCGTGCACCGCCGATCGCAGGTCCGGCGACGCGGCCAGGGCGGAGATGGCCTCCACCGCGCGGTCGTTGGAGTCGCGGAGGACGGCGGCGACCAGGTCGTCCTTGGTGCCGAAGTGGTAGAGCAGCATCCGGTCGCTGGTGCCGAGCGATGCCGCGAGCGGTCGGAGGCTCAGCCCGATCAGCCCCTGCTGCAGTGCGTAGTCGGTCGCCTCGCGCGTCCACACCTCTCGGCGTTCCGGATCCTTGGCCACGACCGGACTGTAGCATCTGCTACATTTGTCTTTGTAGCGCCCGCTACACAGACTGACAAGGACGTTGACCATGTACGCCGCAATCGGACTCCTGTTGGCAGCGATCGCTGCCGAGGTCGCCGCCAGCGCTGCGCTGCCGCGCACGCAGGGCTTCCGGGACCCGTTGTGGACGGTGCTCGTGGTCGGCGGCTACGCGGTGTCGATCTGGTTGCTCGCCCTCGTCGTGCGACACATGCCGGTGTCCACGGCCTATGCGATCTGGGCCGGTCTCGGCACGGCTGCGGTGGCGGTGATCGGCGCGCTGTGGCTGGGTGAAGCCCTCACACCGCTGAAGGTCGCCGCCCTGGGCATGATCATTGCCGGCGTCGTCGTGCTCAACCTGCAGGGCGCCCACTAGTTCGGATGCCTCAGGCCAGCGGAAGCTCGATGCGGAACGTGGTTCCGCTCGCGACGTCGCTGGTGCAGCGCACGGGCCCGAGGTGGGCGCCGACGAGTGACGTGACGCTGGCGAGCCCGAGCCGGATCCGCCGGGATCGCGGCTGCGGCCCGGGTCGGCACGGTAGAACCGGTCGAACGCCTTCGCCAAGGCCTGGGGCGGCATGCCCGGTCCGGCGTCGCGGATGGTGACCTCGACCGGGTCGTGGCGGACCCCGACGGCGATGTCGATCGGCGAGCTGGTCGGCCTTCGGACTTCGACCCGGAGAACCCGCCGGAGGGCTTCCCCAGCGAGGGTGCCCAGGGCGGCGCGTTCGGCGCGCTCCAGGACCCCGAGGTCCAGGAGGCCCTGACGGCCTGCGGTGTCGAGCTTCCGCAGCGGCCGTCCAGTCCTTCGAGCTGACCGGTCCCGTGCCTCTCAATCCCGGACGGCGTGTAGCCGGCTCCTCGGCGCGGAGGAATCCGTCGACCCGGCGGGGGCTCAGCCCAGCGTCGAGCGGCGAGCCACGAGCTCCGGCTCGAAGACGACCTGCTCATGCACATGGTCAGGATCGTCAGCCTCTGCCAGGAGCAGGCGGGCGGCGGTGCGGCCGAGGTCGGCGCGAGGCTGTCGTACCGAGGTCAGGGGCACGGCGGCGGCCGCGGCGAAGTCGATGTCGTCGAAGCCCACGATCGCCAGGTCGTGGGGGACCTGCACGCCCGCTGAGGTCGCCTGTTGCAACAGGCCGAGCGCCACCAGGTCGTTGGCACAGAAGACGGCGGTCGGGCGTCGCCTGGCCGGCAGGCCGGCGAGCCGCTCACCGGCGGCCATGCCCTCAGCCACGCTGAGGGCGGTGGTGGCGACGACGACGAGGTCGTCGTCCGGCAGGCCCGCGTCTCGCCATGCCTGTCGCGCCCCTTCGAGGCGCTCGCGCACCTGGCCGAGGGAGTCGGGCCCGCCCACGAACGCCACCCGGAGGTGGCCGCGATCGATGAGGTGGTCGATCGCCAACCGGCCACCGAGGACGTCGTCCACGGAGACGGTGCAGAAGCCGGCCCCCGGCCGGGTCCGGTCCACGATCACGAGCGGTGTGCCGCGTGCCGCCAGGTCGGTCAGTGCCGGTGAGTCCGGGTCGATGGGCGTGACCAGGATGCCCTGCACGCGCTGCTCCTGCAGGTGGGCCAGGTGGGCCGCCTCGCGGGTCGCCCGGTTGTCGCTGTTGCACAGGAACAACGACAGGTCGTGGTCCTCGGCCACGCGCTCCATGCCCTGGGCGACGTCGGTGAAGAACGGGTTGGTGGCGTCGAGCATGACGTAGCCGATCGTCCGGCTACGTCCCGCGCGGAGCTGCCGGGCCGACTCGTTGCGCACGAAGCCGAGCTCGGCCATCGCCTTCTCGACGCGCGCCCGGGTCGTCGCGCTGACCCGCTCGGGACGGTTGAGCACGTTGGACACGGTGCCCAGCGACACCCCCGCCAGCACCGCCACGTCCTTGACGGACGAGCTGCGCAAGGAGCCGTCTCGAGCGTCCGGCACGGTGCCTCCTTGAAACGATAGAACGAGCGTGGGTTGCGAGGTCGTGCGCTCGCGTCGACGGCACTCTAGCGGCAAATGATCCAGAAAGGGTTGACGACTGTGACTGTCATCACCTAACGTCGCAGCCATCGAATTGAAACCTTTCAATCCACGACAGGAGATCCCGTGAGCGGCACCGCCCCCACCGTGCTCGAGCTGCGCGACGTGTCCAAGTCGTTCGGGGCCGTGCAGGCCCTGCGCTCGAGCAGCCTGCAGGTGCACGCGGGATCGATCCACGCCCTCGTGGGCGAGAACGGCGCCGGCAAGTCCACGCTGGTGAAGATCGTGGCCGGTGTCTACCGCCGCGACGCCGGCGTCTTCGAGCTCGACGGCGACGCCGTCGACTTCGGATCCACCGCCGAGTCCAAGGCTGCGGGCATCGCCGTGATCTACCAGGAGCCGACCCTCTTCCCCGATCTCTCGGTCACCGAGAACATCTTCATGGGCCGCCAGCCGATGGGTCGCGGCGGCCGCATCGACCGGGCCGCGATGATCACCGAGACCCGCGCGCTCTTCTCCCGGCTCGGCGTCGAGATCGACCCGCGCCGCCCGGCGCTCGGTCTCTCCATCGCCGACCAGCAGATCATCGAGATCGCCAAGGCCATCTCCCTCGACGCGCGGCTGCTGATCATGGACGAGCCGACAGCCGCGCTCAGCGGCAACGAGGTCTCCCGGCTCTTCGCCGTGGCGCGCAGCCTGCGCGACGAGGGACGCGCGCTCGTCTTCATCTCGCACCGCTTCGACGAGGTCTTCGACCTCTGCGACACCGTCACCGTCATGCGCGACGGCGCCTACATCGCCACCGTGCCGACCGCCGAGACGACCGAGGCGCAGATCGTCGCCCAGATGGTCGGTCGCGAGGTCGCCGACCTCTTCCCCAAGACCGAGGCCGAGATCGGCGAGGTCGTCCTCGACGTCACCGGGCTCACCACGGCCGGCGAGTTCCACGACATCTCCTTCCAGGTGCGCGCCGGCGAGATCGTCGGCCTCGCGGGCCTGGTCGGGGCCGGGCGCAGCGAGATCGCCCGCGCCGTGTTCGGCATCGACGCGTACGACGAGGGCTCGGTCACCGTCGACGGGAAGGCCGTGCCGCCGCGCAACCCGCGCGGGGCCATCCGCTCGGGCATCGCGTTCGTCCCCGAGGACCGCCGCCAGCAGGGACTGGTCGTCGACGGCTCGGTCGGTCGCAACATCGCCAGCGTCATCCGATCCGGCCTCACCCGGGGCGGCCTGCTGACCACGTCGGCCGAGTTCGCCGCCGTCCAGCCATGGGCCAGCCGCCTCGAGGTCAAGACCAACGCGCTCGACATGCCGGCCACCACGATGAGCGGCGGCAACCAGCAGAAGGTCGTCATCGCCAAGTGGCTGGCCACCGGGCCTCGGCTGCTGATCATCGACGAGCCCACCCGCGGCATCGACATCGGCACCAAGGCCGAGGTGCACCGACTGCTGTCCGAGCTCGCGGGCAAGGGGCTGGCGATCCTGATGATCTCCAGCGAGCTGCCCGAGGTCCTCGGCATGGCCGACCGCGTGCTGGTCGTGTGCGAGGGACGGATCACCGCCGACATCGCCCGCGCCGACGCCACCCCCGAGAACGTCATGGCCGCAGCGACCCGCTCGGCCGGCACCGACGAGGAGCCCGCCGCATGAGCACCGACGTCAGTCAGCCCGACCTGATGGTCGCGCCGTCCCAGCAGTCCCGGAGCCAGCGGACGATCAAGGCGGTGCTCGGCTCGCGCGAGCTGGCCATCGCCCTGGTGCTGGTCGCCCTGGTCGTCGCGACCACGGTGCGTCGCCCCAGCTTCGTCACCGGCAGCGACGGCTTCCGCGACCTGCTCCTCGCACCGAGCATCCTGCTGCTGCTGGCGATCGGCCAGATGGTCGTGATCGTCACCCGCAACGTCGACCTCTCGGTCGGTTCCACCCTGGGCATCTCCGCCTACGTCTGCGGCAGCCTGTTCTCCGCCGACCAGGAGCGGTCGGTCGTGCTGGTCCTCGTGATCTGCGTGCTCGTCGGTGCCGGGCTCGGACTGATCAACGGCCTGCTGGTCGCGTTCTTCCGGGTGCCGGCGCTCGTGATCACGCTCGGCACGATGTACGTCTTCCGGGGCGTGCTCAAGAACGTGGCCGGGTCCAACCGGATCACCGCCGGCGACTTCCCGGCCGGCTTCGAGAAGCTCGGCACCCAGCAGCTGCTCGGCGTCCCGGTCCTCACGATCATCGGGCTCGTCGTCCTGGTGGCGGTCGGCTACTACCTCCACACCGCCCGGGGAGGTCGCGAGCTCTACGCCATCGGCTCCGACCCCGAGGCGGCCAAGCTCTACGGCCTGCCCGTCGCCCGCCGCGTCGTCACCGCGTTCGTCCTGTGCGGCGCCCTCGCCGGGCTCGCCGGCGCCGTCACCGCGGCCCGCTACGCCACGGCCTACAGCGGCACCGGCTCCGGCATCGAGCTCCAGGCCGTCGCCGCCGTCGTCATCGGTGGTGTGGCCATCTTCGGCGGCTCCGGCACCGTCTGGGGTGCGGCCATCGGCGCCTTCCTCCTCATCACGATCAACCGGTCGCTGCCGATCCTCGGCATCTCGGAGTACTGGCAGGGCGCCGTCGTCGGCGCGCTGATCCTCGGTTCGATCTGCCTCGACCGCTACCTGTCCGCGCGGCGCGCCCGCCACCTCATCGAAGCGAGGGACGACGCATGACGACAACGGCCACCGCGACGCGAGCGACGAAGCGGACCTACCCGGCGTACGCCCATGGCCTCGCCCGACGCGTGCTGCTGACCAGGGAGATGGCCGTCGTCGCCGGCCTGCTCGTCGTCTACATCTGGTCGTGGTTCAACGTCGCCTACTTCGACCAGTCCCTGACGATGTTCAACCTGCTTCGCGACAACGCGGCGATCCTGATGATCGCGCTGCCGATGGCGCTGATCATCATCACCGGGGAGATCGACCTGTCGGTCTCGAGCACGCTGGCCGTGAGCGCCGCCGTGACCGGGGTCCTGGTCAAGGACGGCGGGCTGTCCGTCCCGGTGGCCGCCGTGGTCGCCATCCTGGTCGGCTGCCTGCTCGGCGCCCTGAACGGCGTGCTCGTCGCCTACGCAGGTCTCCCGTCACTGGCCGTCACGATCGGCACGCTGGCGCTCTATCGCGGACTCGTCGAGGGCATCATCAAGACCAAGCAGGTCAGCGGGTTCCCCAACCGGTGGCAGGACCTCCCCGGCACGGCCATCGGTGGCAGCCCCATCCCCGTCGTGATGATCGTGATCGCGCTGATGGCGATCGCCTTCGCGCTGCTGCTGCACTTCACGTCCTTCGGTCGCGGGGTCTTCGAGATCGGCCTCAACGACGAAGCCGCCCACTTCTCCGGCGTCAACGTCCCCCGCACCAAGCTGATCCTCTTCGTCCTGTCCGGCGCGGTCTCCGCCTTCGCCGGCGTCTACTCCCTGATGCGCTCCAACTCGGTCGCCATCGACACCGGCACCGGCGTCGAGCTCCAGGTGATCGCCGCCGTACTGCTCGGCGGGGTCAGCATCTTCGGTG
>JBDSPC010000262.1:0-3874 GCA_039914485.1 Nocardioides sp. | reverse complement strand
CGGACATCGGCCCGGCCGGGGAGGGTCGCGGGCGCCTACTGGCGCTTGGTCATCACCCCTGCCTACGTCCTGCCGGCAGCGTCCCTCTCGATCGGCATCGGCTACCTGTTCTGCTACCTCGGCGGCGCCTCCTACGTCTACCAAGGACATTACGGGCTGAACCAGGCCGAGTTCGGCCTCATCTTCGGTGTCACCGGTAGCGCCGCGCTCCTTGGTGCGGTCGCAGCCCACCTGCTGTCGGCTCGACTGCGCACGACGACGTTGGCCAAGGTCGGATGCTGTGTCCTGGTGGCCGGCGCCGGGGTCTCTCTCGCTGCAGCCGCTGTAACGGTCGGCGTCTTCGTCATGGCAGGGGGCATGTTCCTCGGGCTCTTTGGCCTGGGGCTGATGGAGCCCGCCTTGATGAGCATGTGCCTCGCCGCGGCGCGAGAGGGCTTCGGGGCCGCATCGGCCCTCGTGGGAGCTGCTCAGAACTTCCTCGGCGGTCTGGCGACAGTGGTCGTGGCGTCCTACATCGGGGAAAATCCCGTTGGCTGGACAGTCCCCATGGTCATGTTCGCCCTGCTTGCCACGGCTCTTGCGCTCCGGGCAAGCCACAACGAGTCCAGCATCTGAAGAGGTCAGTTTCCGCGTCGTAGGGCGTCACGTCGGGCGCGGAGATCGTCCGCCCCACCTGTGGACGTCAACGCTACTGAACACGTTTGTTCCCGAACGATATGGAGGCGATGCGCGCACTCAAACGACGACTGTCGAACATCGTCGACAAGGCCATGCTCGACGCCACGATCACCTACGCTCTCACCGGTTCGGGGACGGGCCCGGGAGGGCAACGGTGCTGACTCCAGCGCGACCGGCTCACAGCCCCACACCTCCTCTTCGGACAAGCCGCTTCCTACGACTCTCCATTGACGCGGCTGGACCTGGTGGGGCTGCTACTTGCTCGATCCTTGAATCGATTCACTCAGACCAGGGGGCGGCCATGAGGGAGCGGGACCCTAAGGCGAATGCAGTCACACGCCGCGATCCGCTCGGCGTACCGTGACGAAGGGCCGGGGTTGGGCCACCGCTGAATCGCCCTGGGTTGGTTGGTCTCTGGTGTGTCCACTCCATCGTTTCGAAACGAGGATGGACACATGGCGAAGGACACCACCCCGGGAATGCCGACCACGTCACTACAGCCCCGATGAGAAGGCCGCTGCAGTGCGGATGGTCAGGACGCTGCGTGCCGAGTTGGGCACTGAGCACGGCACGGTGCAGCGCGTCGCAGCCCAGCTCGGGTACGGCACCGAGCCGGTGCGGTCCTGGGTGCGTCAGGCCGACTTCGACGAGGGCCATGTGACCCGCGAGCCGGTTCTCGGTGACGGTTCCGGTACCGACCTGTCGCTTCAGACCATCTCAGGGTCGGCGGCCGCGCTCGACGTCGCCAGCTCCAACACCGTGCCCGTCGACTCGGCCGGGACCGACACGATCTCGGCCACCGGCGGCCCGGCGATGGACATCCGCAACTCCAACGGCTCCCAGTATTTCTTCGACTCGGCGAGCTCGCCGCGAGCAAGAAGATCGTCGACCTGGACCTCATGTCGCAGGCACTGTCCGACTCGCTGGCCGAGCTCAAGGACGCCGCGACCGTCAATGCCTGACGGGATCGCGGAGTTCGTCACGGACGCGCTACCCTCGTCGCGCCAGTCGTACTCCCACGTGGAGTCAGGGAACCCGGTGCGAATCCGGGACTGACGCGCAGCGGTGAGGGTGACGGGCGGAGCACGCGGCCTCCGACGGAGGTGGCAGCCACTGGAGGGAACTCCGGGAAGGCGCCCCGACCCGATTGATCCCGAGTCCGAACACCTGCTGGCCCTAGCGGCAATCGCCGCCAGGTCAGCACGGCCCCGCGCACGGGCCCGGACCAGATCGGCTCCCGTAGATGTCCACTCGCACTCGAGGCGATCTCTGCCCGGGCGTGCTGCGTCCGTGGTCGGCCGCCGACGGGATGCTCGTCCGCCTCCGGCTGATCGGCGGGCTCGTGTCGTCCGCCTCGCTGCGTGCTCTGGCCGACGTCGCTGTGGGGTACGGCGACGGGCGCATCCACCTCACGTCGCGCGCCAACCTCCAGCTGCGCGCGCTGCCGGGCTCTTCCGGGACGCTGGAGCCTGCCGCGCTGTCGGCCATCGAAGCGACCGGCCTGCTGCCGACGCGCAGCCACGAGCTGATCCGCAACGTGATGGTGTCCCCAGGTCCTGATCGCGGTCTCGTCGATCTGCGGCCCGTCGCCGATCGTCTCGACGCGCTCCTGTGTGCCGACCCACTCCTGGCCGCTCTCCCAGGCCGGTTCCTGTTCGTGCTCGACGACGGCCGGGGCGACCTCGTAGATCGCGCATGCGACCTCGGGCTGGTTGCGGTGTCCTCGTCGACGGTGCAACTCCGGGTCGGATCCCTCTTTGGTCCCGTCGTCCCGGTCTCGGCTGCGGCGGCCCGCCTGGCCGAGCTGGCGCACGCGTTCGCCGTACGACGCGGAACGGGTGCTGCTGCGCCGTGGCACGTGTCGGAGCTCCCCGAGCCGCTCGTTCCTGCCGTCGCTCCGGACCCGCGACTGCCCGATCCGACCCCGCCGTTGCCGTTCGGTCGGCGCCATCTCGCGTTCCCCGACGGTCTCGACGGCGACGCCGTGCGTTCGCTGCCCACCGCCTCCCTCCTCGTCACTCCGTGGCGCGGAATCCTGATCCCCGAGGAGACCTCATGACCACCACGACGCTGGTCCGCCCACCCCGGCGCTACGACTACGTGGACGTCGGGCCGGACATCTACCTCGACTCGTTCGCCACGATCCGGCGCGAGGCCGACCTCAGCGCCGTGCCCGCCGACGCGGAGAAGCTCGCGGTGCGGATGATCCACGGCAGCGGCCAGGTCGACCTCGCCGCAGACCTCGTGATCCATCCGGGCCTGATCGCCGCGGCGCGTACGGCGCTGGAGGCCGGCGCCCCGATGCTGTGCGACGCCACCATGGTCGCGACCGGGGTGACGCGTGCGCGGCTGCCGCGGGACAACGAGGTGCTCTGCTTCCTCAACGACCCGCGGGTGCCTGCGCTGGCGAAGGAGTGGCGGACGACCCGGACGGCCGCGGCCGTCTCGTTGTGGGAGCCGCATCTCGAGGGCTCGGTCGTGGCGATCGGCAATGCGCCGACGGCGCTGTTCCACCTGCTGGAGATGGTGCTCGACGGCGGCCCGCGGCCGGCCGTGATCGTCGGCTGCCCGGTCGGCTTCATCGGCGCCGCCGAGTCGAAGCAGGCGCTCGCCTCGTTCTCGCTCGAGCACGGCGTCGACATCCCTTTCGTCACCGTCCGCGGGCGTCGCGGCGGATCGGCCATGACCTCGTCCGCCCTCAATGCACTCGCCCAGGAGGAAGAATGAGTGGGAAGTTCTACGGCGTCGGCGTCGGCCCCGGCGATCCCGAGCTGATCACCCGCAAGGGCGCGCGCCTGATCTCCGCGGCTGACGTGATCGCCTTCCATGCCGGTGTGGGCAAGGAGTCCAACGCGCGCCGGATCGCGTCGTCGCTCATCCCGTCCGGTGTCATCGAGGAGCAGCTGACCTACCCCGTCACCACCGGCGCGACCGACCACCCGGGCGGCTACGCGGGTGCGCTGGCCACCTTCTACGAGGAGTCGGCGTCGCGTCTCGCCGACCATCTGGCGGCCGGGCGCGACGTGGTCCTGCTGGCCGAGGGTGACCCGCTGTTCTACGGCTCCTCGATGTATCTCCACGATCGCTTCGCCGACGTCTACGAGACGTCGGTGGTGCCCGGCATCCCTGCCTTCGCTGCCGCCACCGCCGCGATCTCGACGCCGCTGGTGCGCCAGACCGATGTCCTCACCGTCCT
>JBDSPC010000300.1:0-6744 GCA_039914485.1 Nocardioides sp. | reverse complement strand
ACGCCGTACAGGCCCGAGAGGGCTGTCTTGTTGTCGGGCTTCACGACCACGCCGTTGCCCGCGATCAGCGCCGGGATCGCGTCGGAGATGGAGGTGGCGAAGGGGAAGTTCCAGGGCGCGATGATGCCCACGACGCCCTTGGGCTGGCGGATCTCGGTCGATCCGGAGATGACCGGGACCGGCCCTGCGTGCGACTTGTCGGCGAGCAGCCTGGGCGCGCGCTTGAGGTAGTGCGCCACCACCATCGGGGTGTCGCAGGTCTCCTCGACGGCCATCCGCCGGTTCTTGCCGGACTCCGCCTGGATGATGTCGGCGAGCTGTTCCTGCGCGTTGATCACGAGCGTGTGGAACTTCTTGAAGACCTTGAGCCGCTTGCGCAACGGCCACTGCGACCATTCGGTCTGTACGGCGCGGGCCCGGTGGAACGCAGCCGTGATGTCCGCCGGGGTGGACTGGGGGAGCTCGACGAGCACCTCGCCGGTGTAGACCTCGGTCAGCTTCCAGGTGCCACCGCTGGTGGACGGCACCCGCGAGACGAGGTCCTGGAGGAACGAGTCGGTCAGCGATGCGGGACGCATGGTCAGCCCTTCTGCAGGATCAGCTCGGCGCACTTCTCGCCGATCATGATCGACGGTGCGTTGGTGTTGCCGCGGATGACCGTCGGCATGATGCTCGCGTCGGCGACGCGGAGGCCCTCGATGCCGCGGACCTTGAGCTCCGGGTCGACCACGGCTCGCTCGTCGACGCCCATCCGGCACGACCCGACGGGGTGGTAGACGGTGGTCGCCCGGTTGCGGATCTCGTCGGTGAGCCTGTCACCGGTGAAGGAGGGCCCGAACTCGAGCTCGGCCTTGACGTGCTTGGCGATCGACGGGTGGCTCATCGTCTCGCGGATCATGTCCAGGCCTTCGCGCAGGACCGCCAGGTCGTCGGGCTCGGCCAGGAACTGCGGGTCGATGAGCGGGGCAACGGTCGGATCGGCGCTGGCCAGCCGCAGCGTGCCACGCGACTTGGGCTGGATCAGCGTCGAGAACACCGACCAGCACGGGCGCTGGTCGGACTTCATCCGGATCGGCGCGTCCTGGTTGGGCGCCGGGTAGGCCCAGGGCAACGCGAGCAGCTGCATGTCCGGGAGCCCGGCCGGCGCGTGCGACGTACTGACGAAGGCACCGGACTCGAAGACCGAGTGGGCCATGAAGGTGCGGCCCTTCTGGAACTGCTCCTTGAGGATGCCCTTGCCGAAGAAGAAGGCGTTGCCCTTGTTGGGCGAGTTGTCGACGTGCCAGGTGGTCGGCACGAAGAGGTGGTCGTGGAGGTTGTCGCCGACGGGCAGGTCGGCGTGGACCTCGATGCCGAAACCGGACAGGTGCTCGGGGTGACCGATCCCGGAGAGCTGCAGGATGTGCGGCGAGCCGTAGGCGCCGGCGCTGACGATGACCTCCTTGGCGGCGCGGATCGTGCGCCGGGCGCCGTCCTCGATCACCTCGACGCCGGTCGCGCGTCCCCCGTCGATCACGACCCGGGCAACGGTCGCGCCCATCGTGACGGTGAGGCCGGGCGACAAGTTGTGCGTGATGTAGGCCTTGCTCGCGGAGAAGCGCACACCGTTGCGGGTGCTCTCCTGGATGACGTGCATGCCGGACTGCTCGGCCCCGTTGTAGTCAGGCGTCTGGTCGACACCGAGGGCGGCCTTGCCGGCCGTGACGAACGCCTTGGCCGCATCGGTGATGTGGTGGTTCTCGATCACCTGGACCGGGCCGCCGGAGCCGCGATAGTCGCTCGCCCCGCCCTCCCAGCTCTCGAGCTTCTTGTACGTCGCCAGCACGTCGTCGTAGGCCCAGCCCTTGTTGCCCTCGTCGGCCCAGGAGTCGAAGTCGGCGCGGTTGCCGCGGACGAAGATCATCCCGTTGACCGACGACGATCCGCCCATCAGCCGACCACGGGTCGCTGGCACCGTGCGATTGTTCAAGTTGGCTTGAGGGACGTGGTAGTAGCCCCAGTCGAACTTGGCCTTCAGCTTCGGCTCGGCGTGGATCATCGTGATCATGCCGGGCGTCTTGAACATCATCGACTTGTCCGGGCCTCCCGCCTCGAGCAGCACCACGGAATGACCGGCATCGGCGAGGCGCCCCGCCACCGCACAACCGGCGCTGCCGGCTCCCACCACGACGTACTCGGCCTCGTTGACCTGCGGCTGGGACTTGGCCATCTGGATCCACCTTCATAGCTGGGCGAGCGCTCCCAGAAACTGTAACGCGTTCTAGTTTGTCCGGGAAGCCTTAACCTGACAGCGTGAAGATCCTGTCCATCCAGTCCTCGGTCGCCTACGGCCACGTCGGCAACTCCGCTGCCGTCTTCCCGCTCCAGCGGCTGGGCCACGAGGTCTGGCCGGTGTTCACCGTGCACTTCTCCAACCACACGGGGTACGGCGCCTGGCGCGGCCCGCTCCTGGCGCCGGACGACGTCGCGGCGGTCATCACCGGGATCGCCGAGCGGGGCGTGCTCGACCAGTGCGACGCGGTCCTGAGCGGCTATCAAGGTGGTGCCGGCATCGCGTCGGTGATCCTGGACGCCGTCGCGCAGGTCAAGGCGGCGAACCCGGCTGCGACGTACACGTGCGATCCCGTCATGGGCAACGCGACGTCCGGCTGCTTCGTCGACCCGGCGATCCCGCCGATCATCCGGGAACAGGTCGTGCCGAAGGCCGACATCATCACGCCCAACCAGTTCGAGCTCGGGTTCCTCACGGACACGTCGCCGTTGTCGCTCGAGGAGACGCTCGCGTCCGCCGACCTCGCCCGCGCGATGGGGCCGTCGACGGTGCTCGTCACGTCGACCCTGTTCTCCGAGGACTCCATCGGGATGCTGGCCGTGACCGGCGACGGCGCCTGGCTGGTCGAGACGCCCCGGCTGCCGATGAAGGCCAACGGTTCGGGCGACATCACCGCGGCCATGTTCACTGCGCACCTGCACGAGACCGGCTCCCCCGCCGAGGCGCTGGCGCGCACTGCGTCGGCCGTGTTCGCCGTACTCAAGGAGACGCTCGACTCGGGCGAGCGCGAGCTGCGACTGATCGCCGCGCAGGACGCGATCGCCAATCCAGCCTGCGAGTTCGAGGTGCGACAGGTCCGCGGATGACGCAGGTGGCGACCCGGCCGATGAGCCGGTGGATCACCTTCCTCGCTGCCGCTGCCTGGCTGACGTTCATCACCCCGGTGCTGGCGGTGCTGTCGTTCTACGCCGTCGGCTACTCGATGGACCGCCTCCTCGAACGCGAGGAGCCGTGCGTGACCTACGCGTGCGGTGAGGGTGTGGGCTTCGCGCTGCTGTTCTTCTCGTTCGGGTGGATGTGCGTCATGTGGATCGCGGGCGTGATCGCGGCAGTGATCGCGGTCCGCAGCACCGTCTCGGTCGGTCGCGCCCTGGTCGCGGCCTCGCTCACCGCGCTGGTCGTGACGGCGATCGCCGTCGCCGTCGACTGGGGCTGGATCATCTGGTCGGTGTGACCGTCTCGGTCACCGGAGCAGCACCGGGACGGGCTGCTCAACGGGGCGTCGGGGTCACTTCACGTGCACGCGCGCAGCATGGCACCGCTCGGGATGCCCGGACAACAGGTTTGCCCAACGCCTAGTAGGACTTCCCGTCGGCGTACCGCTGCCGACGCCACGCCCTCCCCTTGCCACGATTGCGCGCCTTGAAGGTCGGGAGCTGCGAGTCGCAGTTGGGGCAGATGGCACAGCGCGCGCCCTGGTCGGCCAACAGATAGGTCCGGATGTAGTGGGCGACTCCCGAGGCAGGTGTGCCGACTCCGGTGGCGAGCCAGCGTGCGACGTTGTCGGCTCGCTCCATCGCCCGCTGGCAGCGATTGCTGCAGAAGACCTTCTGATGTCGTGTGGTGAGCTCGACACCGCATCCGAGACAACTCATGTCCGGAAACTACGACGGAGCACCGACATCCGAGCCGCGTGAGAGATTCGAACTCTCGCAACCCAATTTACAAGATTGGTGCTCTACCCCTGAGCTAACGCGGCGACGCTGCAAGCAGCGGCGCAATCCTAGACGGAGCGACTGCGAGACTTGACCCATGACCCTGCTCCACCAGCCCCACCACGACGGCTCGCCGGCCTACGTCGACGACGAGGCACCCCGGCTCGGCGACACGGTGACCGTGCGGATGCGCAGCCACACCGATGACCCGATCGAGGACGTCTGGCTGCGCACGACGTACGACGCGGAGCCGGTCTTCGTGTCGGCGTCGCGCACGACCGAGGGCGAGACGACCTGGTGGGCGGCCGACCTCCTGGTGCACAACCCGGTGACGCACTACCGCTTCCTGATCGCGCGTGCGGACGGTCAGCAGTGGCTTGCCGGCAACGGTCTGGTCGACCTCGACGTGCCGGACGCCGCCGACTTCAAGCTCACGTCCTACGACCCGGCTCCCGACTGGGCACGCGACGGCGTCGTCTACCAGATCTTCCCGGACCGTTTCGCGCGTTCAGCATCCGCCGACGAACGGCCCATACCTGGCTGGGCCGTCCCGGCCGAGTGGACCGACACGGTCGCCTTCGAGGGCTCCGATCCGCGCACCCCGCTGCAGTTCTTCGGCGGCGACCTCGACGGCATCACCGACCACCTCGACCACGTCGAGCGCGTGGGCGCCGACATCGTCTACACGACCCCCGTCTTCCCCGGCGAGAGCAACCACCGCTACAACGCCACGACCTTTGCCGAGGTCGATCCGTTGCTGGGCGGCGATGCGGCGTACGAACGGCTCAGCCAGGCCGTGCACGAGCGCGGCTGGCGGATCCTCGGCGACCTGACGACCAACCACACGGGCGACACGCACGAGTGGTTCCGGGCTGCGGCGGCCGATCCGCAGGCGACGACGCGGACGTACTACTACTTCAACCACGACGGCACCTACGCCAACTGGATGGGCCACGGCACGCTGCCCAAGGTCAACCACGGCGACCCCGACCTGCGCGCGGCGATGGTCGAGGGCCCGGACTCGATCGTCGGTCGCTGGCTGCAGCCGCCCTACGACGTGGACGGCTGGCGCATCGACGTCGCCAACATGACCGGCCGCCTCGGCCCGCTCGATGTCGCTCACGAGGTCGCCCGCGCCGTACGCCGAACCGCGGCGTCGCTCCGAGAGGACCCGCTCGTCATCGGCGAGCACAACCACGACGCGTCAGGCGACGTCGACGGCGACGGCTGGCACGGCACCATGAACTACTCGGGCTTCTCGTGGCCGGTGTGGTCCTGGCTCCGCTCCGCGTCCACGCCGGCGCGAGCCTTCGGACGACCGCTCCAGGTCCCCCGGCGCAACGGGCCGGCTGTCGTGGACACCATCCGCGCCTGGCAGGGCGCTCTCGGCTGGCAGGCGACGACGTCCAGCTGGAACGTTCTCAGCTCGCACGACTCCGCCCGCATCCGCACGATGGTCGGTTCGCCTGCCCTGCATCGCGTCGCGGCCGGGCTCCAGTTCACGATGCCCGGAGTGCCGATGCTCTTCGCCGGCGACGAGCTCGGCCTCGAGGGCGTCAACGGCGAGGACTCGCGCCGCCCGATGCCGTGGTCCTCCTCGGACGAGTGGGACACCGCGACCCTCGAGGTCTATGCGGCCCTGTCGTCCGTACGCCGCTCGCATGCCGCCCTGCGTCGCGGCGGACAGCGTTGGGCGTACGTCGACGACGACACCATCGCCTTCGTGCGAGAGCACGCTCTTGGTTCAGTGCTCGTGGTTGCCCGACGCGCCGCCGGCCCGTCCTTCGCTCTCCCGCTGACACTGGGCACCCACCTGCTCGGGACCGAACCAGGTTCACCCGAAGCAGATTCCGGTGTGGCCCCCGCGTCCGACAGCCCGCGCCTGGACATCTGGTCCGTCTAGGGCCAGTTCGGACCTTCGTCGGTCCAGACGACACCCTTGTTGCGGCACAGGCAGAAGGGGTGACCGACCGGGTCGGCGTACACGCGGAAGCCGTAGCCCTCGGGGCCGATGTGGTCCCGCTGCAGGGTCGCACCGAGGGCCAGGACGCGACCCTGTTCGGCCTCGACGTCGTCGACCTCGAAGTCAAGGTGGAACTGCTTGGGGTGCTCGCTATCGGGCCACTGCGGGGCGCGGTAGTCCTCCACCGGGGTGAAGGCCAGCTCGATGTCGCCGAGCTGGATGCCGGCCCAGTGCTCGTTGCTGCCCTCCTTGACCGGAAGCGCCGTCACTCCGGAGTAGAAGGCCACCAGCGCCATGGCGTCCGGGCAATCGATGATGAAGTCGGTGAGTCGAAGCACTCCGTAACTTTGCCACAGCCCCTTCGCTGTCACATCTCGTGCGCCGCGCTCGTCAAGCAGGTGTAACCGAACCCCGAACGAAGGAACCGACCATGAAGACCATGACCTGCACCCAGCTCGGCGGCCCCTGCAACCTCGAGCACCACGGCGAGAGCGCCGACGACGTCATCAACGCCCAGGACCGTCACCTCAAGGAGGCCGAGAAGGCCGGCGACGCCACGCACCAGGAGGCTCGCGACGCGATGAGGGGCCGCTGGCGGCACCCGAAGAAGTCGATGGATTGGTACAACGGCGTCAAGAAGGCGTTCAAGGAGCTGCCCGAGAACTGAGCGCTACCGGATGACCGTGAGCGGGCCTTCGTCATCGTCCGGTGGCTCGAAGCGGTCGAAGTACTGCTCGGCGAGAGCTTCAGTGAGCACGAAGTCATCGGCATGGCTGCCGCCCCTGGCCCTGATG
>JBDSPC010000284.1:0-8407 GCA_039914485.1 Nocardioides sp. | reverse complement strand
GCCCGCCTGGTCGACCTTGCAGTTGTACTTCAGGTGCGTGTGACCCGAGACGATCGCGTCGACGTTGTCGTTGGCACCGTGGACGATCTGGCCGAAGGTGGACGTGGTGTCCGTCTTGATCGTGGTGCACGACGGGCTGGGGGCGCCCTCGTGGACCAGTTCGATCACGACATCGCAAGGCGCTCCGCCACAGCCGTCCACCCTGAGAGCGTCAGCGGCGTCGTTCACCTCGTTCACGATGTTGGTGATGGCCAACCCGTCGATCGCCGAAGGCGCGACCAGCGAGCCGAGATCCTCGGTCACCGCGCCGACGAAGCCGACACGGATGCCGTTGCCACCATCGAGGGTGGAGAAGTTCTTCCACCAGGTCGCACCGTTGGAGTTGGCGAAGTTGCCGTCGGTCCGGTCGCTCTCGAGCGCGTAGGGGCCGGTGGGGCTGCCGAGTCGCACGTTGGCCGCGATGTAGGGCCAGTTGGCGCCACCCTCGGGGTTGTCGGTGGCGTCGTAGGCGGTCATGATCCGGTTCATCAGGTCGTCGTAGCCCTGGTCGAACTCGTGGTTTCCAGCGGCGGAGACCTCGAGGCCGGCCTCGTTCATCGCGTCGAGCGTCGGCTTGTCGTTCTGGATGAACGACTCGAACGTCGAGGCGCCGACGATGTCGCCGGCCATGGCGAAGACGGTGTTGGGGTTGCCCGTGACCGGGTCACGCAGCCCCTTCACGGCTCCGGCCATCGCCGCCGCACCGGCAGATGCACTCGACGGGTCGTCGAGCAGGCGACCGTGGAAGTCGTTGGACGCCAGCACCTGGACGGTGTCGACATCGGTCGGACCGGGGTTGATGGGTGCGTTGATGCCGATGATCTCGGGGTTGTGGTCGGAGGAGCGGAACGGGTCGGTGCCGTCGAACAGCTGCGCGACGTTGTAGTTGTAGCGGCTGTACTCGTAGTAGACCGACTCGTTGGCGTTGATGGGCCAGATCGTCTGACCGGTCACCATGGAGAACGCAGCCGGGTTGGCGAAGACGTGGTCGAGCGAACCCGCGAGGCCACCGAACGAGTAGGACGACTCGCCATTGGTCGGCTCCAGGTTGGTCCAGTCAGCGTCCTCCAGGACCCGCACCGGGTCCTCGGCGCCGTACGCGTTGTAGTCACCGGTCATGAACACCGCGGGGATGCCCTTGTCCTCGGCCACCGACTGCGCGAACGCGTCCAGCGCCCGGGCCTGCCGGATCCGGTCGCCGTTGTAGAAGCCGGCGCCCAGGCCCGCGTCCGCGTTGTCCGTGCCGGCCACGGTGGCAGGGTCGTCGGGCGCACCCTTGGACTTGAAGTGGTTGGCAATGACGATGAAGCCGTCGTCGCGGGTGCCGTCGACGTGGCGGAAGGCCTGCGCCAGCGGCTCACGCGCGTTGCGCATGGCCGGGGAGTTCACCAGGATCTGCGACCGGCCGACGGTCGTGATGACCCGCGGGTTGTAGATGAACGCGTTGCGGATTGCGTCCTGCTCGGCGATGGTCGGCTGAGCTTCGGGACGCGGGCTCGCGACCAGGGCCCAGCGAGCCCCGAGCGCGTCATCGGCGTCGTCGTGCTTGGCCGCCCAGTCGGCGTTCAGCGCGGCGACGAGCCGGGTCAGCGCGGCGTCACGGTCGGCGTACCCGATCTTGACCGGGTTCTCGACCTCTTCGAGGCTCATCACGTCGGCGGCCATGGTGTTGATGGCCGCGACCTCCTTGCCCTCCTGGCGCAGCAGGCTCGCCTCGGTCGCGGCACCGCGCGGACCGATGTCGGCCAGCGTGGAGGGCGGGTTGTTTCGCAGGTCCTTCCAGGTGCAGGTATTGGCCGTGATCCGGTTGCCGGCGCGGTCGGTGTAGTAGCTGCACGAACGATTGGTGCCGACCGCGTCGTTGGGCAGGTTGTCCCAGTCCTCGGCGGCGTGCACGAAGTAGTTGAGCATGTTGAAGGTGGCGATCTTGACGTTGCCGTTGACCGGGTCCGGCGCTGCCGGACGGTTCTGCGCGAAGCTCACCTTGGCCGCACCGGTGCTGCCGGGCGCCACGGCCGTCTGCGGCTGCAGACGCCACTTGCCGAAGCGGAAGTCGTAGACGAACGGCTCGTGGAACGTGGCCGCAGCGCCGACGCGGACCGTGTAGTCGCTCGTCATCCACGGGAAGGCCAGGCCGGTGTTGGCCGAGCCCGACCAGGAGCGGTTCGAGCCGTCATCGAGGGTGACCATGTGCGCGGCGTTGTAGGCCAGCAGGCTGGCGAACAGCTGCGGGTCGTCGACAGGGTGGGCCGAGTCGAAGGGCAGGTAGAGCGGCTTCGTGGCGTTGGCCGCGAGGCCGATCTCACCGAAGTTGCTGGAGCTCGAGTTGGCCCAGGGGCTGCCGTCGTAGGAGTCGCTGATGGTGAACGGCGCGGTGGGCAGGAAGAGCTCGCTCTCGTGCTCCTCGCGCAGCCCGGCAAGGGTCGAGCCCGTGGCGCAGTTGGTGGAGTCGTCGCCGTTGATCACGCAGTCGGCGCCAGGGAGCGTGTCGCCCGCGATCACGGCCGGCAGGGCCGGCAGGACGGGATCGATGTCCGTGGCTCGGGTCACCGTGACCGTGGTCAGGCCGAAGGTCTCCGACGCGGTGCCGGTGACCGAGACCGACTCGCCGACCACCGGAGCGGTGAGGGTGCCGGTGGCGACCCAGATGGCGTCAGACGCTCCGGGAGTGTTGGGCGTGCCACCCGTCTGGAGGTAGAAGCCCTGCCAGTCCTCGGTGGTCTTGCCGAAGCTGGCCGTGACGACGCCCTCGGTGCGAACTACCTGGCCGGCCAGCGGGGTGCCGGCACCGGTGCCCTGGACGGCGGCGATCGTCGTCAGCGGCAGTGCCGGCGGCTCGTAGGCCGCACCGCGGGTGGGTGTGTGCGCACTGAAGTCGGTGCCGTTGACATTGGTGTCGGTGTTGTCCTGGTTGCGCTGAGCGCTCTCGGTCGCCGAACCGGCCGGCGCCGCGGTGGCGCCCTCATGCGCGCCCGTGCCCCAGCCGACGAGGTCGATGGAGCTGCTGTCGTTGGTCCAGGTCAGCTGGACGCTGCCGTTGGCATCGTCCAGCGTCACCGGAACGACCTGGAAGGCGCCGGGCGCCAGGGTTCCGGTCAGCGCGGTGGCGGTGCCGCCGGAGACCGCGTAGGTCACCTCCGCGAGGTTGGCGTTCGCGGCACCAGTGTTGAAGATCTCGACGAAGTCCTCGCCGAACGGTCCGTCCACGACGCCCTGGGTGAAGACCTCGGAGACGACGACGGTGGGCTTGACCAGCTCGGGGAAGCGGTTGGTCGAGTTCTTGGGGGTCGGGGTGCCGGTGACGAAGTCGGCGGAGTTGACGTCGGTGTCGGTCCCGGGCTCGGGCGTGCGTGCCGCCGAGGTGCCGTTGGCGATGATGGGTGCTCGGCCGGCGCCCTCGTAGGAGAGAGCCGTCGGGCCGACGCCGATGAGGTCGACGATGTTGGGGTTCACGGTGCCGGCATAGATGTTGCCGTCGGCGGGGTCCTGGGCGACGGTGGTGCTGGCCAGCCACACCTGGAAGTTTGAGCCCTGCATGGCGATGGTTCCGGTCGCATCCGGGGCGGGCAGCGCCGGCTGGGTCGCGTCGCCGCCGACCGCCAACTGGACCAGGAAGTAGCCGTGGGCCGGCACGGTCCCGTTCAGCGCGGTGATGCCGCTGGCAGCCGGGACACTCCCGTTGGTGACGGCGCGGTACTGGACCGACCAGTTCGTCATCGTGATCGGGCTGTCGGTCGGGTTGAAGATCTCGACGAAGTCGTTCTTGTAGGCCCCACCGGCGTTACCACCGCCGCCGTACGCCTCACTGATGACCAGGTGGCTGACCGCCGCCTGGGCGAGAGCCGCGACACCGAGCGCCAGGGGGGTGGCGAGCACGGCGAGGATGGTGGCGACAACGGTGGGGCGAGCGCCCCGGGCGCGACGGGGCGCAGTCAACAACGACACAGGAGGAGGACCTTCGGCTCAGAGGGTCGAGGACACCTGCTTCGACCGGCGCACAACGTAAGCCGCAAAAGGCCTTCCCGTCCCACGGATCAGGCATCAATTTGGCGTCGGGCTCACAAACTCTGGGTACGCCTCGGGTTTCGCCGGGGCAGCGCACCACCTGTGTGACTCATGGGACAGGTGGGACGCTCACGGGTTACCGTCTCCGGATGGTACGTCGCATCGCTCTCGCCCCCGTCCTCGCTCTCGTCGCCTCCGGGCTCGCGGCCGTCGTGCCCGCGCACGCCGCAGACAGCCAGGACCGCCGGGCCACCTCCAACATCGCGAACACGTCGTGGTCGACCGGCGCCGACTGGCGCTCGGGCGTGCTGCAGGGCGTCCGGGTCAAGGCCGGCGCACTGGTGCCGAGGAAGCCCCGCACCGGAAAGCTCGGCGGACGCGGCTACCAGGTCGGCACCTGGACCTCGCCCTGGGCAGCGCCCGGCTTCGGGCTCACTCAACTGATCCCGACGTGGGAGGCCGTCACCGAGGGCGACTCGGTGGTCAAGGTGCAGGTCCGCGGCCAGGCCGCCGACGGCACCGTCTCCAGCTGGGACTCCATGGCGGAGTGGTCGCTCGACAATCCGAGCCTGCCCCGCCGATCCCTCGGCAGCCAGACCGACGACCTGGCACGCGTCAGCGTCGACACCTGGCAGGCCACGACGACGCCGCTGACGCAGTGGCAGGTACGCGTCCGGCTCTACCGCAACCCGACCACGAGGCCGGTCGTGCGGCTCGACCGGATCGGCGCGATGGCCAGTGCCCTGGTCGCCCGCGGCAGCGCCCCGACGTCGACCCCCGGCCCGGGGGCGGGCGTGGTGCTCGACGTACCGACCTTCTCCCAGATGACGCACTCCGGGCACTACCCGCAGTGGGGCGGCGGTGGCGAGGCCTGGTGCTCGCCGACGAGCACCGCGATGGTGCTGGCCTACTACGGCCTGCAGCCCGGCCCCTTCCCCGACATCGCGGCCGGGCACGCGGACGCTCAGGTCGACCACACCGCGCGCCTCGTCTTCGACCATGCCTACGACGGCACCGGCAACTGGGCGTTCAACACCGCCTACGCCAGCACCCTGACCACCGGCGACGCCTACGTCACCCGACTGCCCGACCTGCGTGCCGCGGAGGACTACATCGTCGCCGGCGTACCCCTCGTGGCCTCCGTCGCCTTCGGTCGCAACCAGCTCACCGGCGCGCCCATCTCGGCCAGCAACGGGCACCTGATGGTGATCGTCGGGTTCGAGGCCGACGGCGACGTCGTCGTCAACGACCCGGCGGGCGCCGGCAACACCGCCGTACGCCGCGTCTATGACCGCGACGAGTTCGAGGACATCTGGATCAACGCCAGCGGAGGCGTGGTCTACGTCATCAATCGCTGAGCGATTCGAGTCGAGTGATGTCCCCAACCGTGGATACAGCCGCTTCATCACTCGACTCGTAGGTTTGATGGCATGACGACTGCATTGGTCCTGGGTGGCGGCGGCATCACCGGCATCGCCTGGGAGCTGGGGATCCTGGCCGGGCTTGCCGAGGCGGGCGTCGACCTGACCGACGCCGATCGGGTGATCGGCACGTCAGCAGGCTCGGTCGTCGGGGTCCAGGTCACGAGCGGTACGGCGATCGGCGAGCTCTACGACGGACAGCTCGCGCCTCCGGACGCCGAGATCGGCGGCCGCCTCTCCCGGCTGGCGCTGCTCAAGATGCTGCCGCCCTTCATGCTGCCCGGAGACGGCCGCACCAAGCTGGCCCGCGTGGGCAAGCTGGCGATGGGGGCGCATGCGCCGGGCAGTGCCGATCGCGAGGGCGTCATCCGCTCCCGCATCCACACCGACGACTGGCCCGACCGCGACCTGCGGATCACCGCGGTCGAGGCGGAGTCGGGCGAGTTCACGGTCTTCACCCGCGAGAGCGGCGTCGACGTCGTCAGCGCGGTCGCGGCGAGCTGCGCAGTGCCGACCGTCTGGCCGCCGGTCGTGATCGGCGGCCGGCACTACATCGACGGCGGCATGCGCTCGACCGCCAACGTCGACCTCGCGGCCGGCGCCGATCGCGTCGTCGTGCTCGCCCCGCTCCCCCGGGCACTGAGCAGGAAGACCTCGATCCGCGCCCAGCTGGAGAAGGTGGCGCCACGCAAGTGGACCGTCATCACGCCAGACGCCGAGGCGTTGGCCGCCTTCGGCAAGAACCTGCTCGACCCGGCCAAGCGTGCCGACGCCGCGCGCGCCGGCCAGCGCCAGTCGGCCGCCCTCGTCGACGAGGTGCGGCACGTCTGGGGCTCCTAGGTCGCGTTGACCTGGATCGTGTGCCACCCGGTGGATCCGTCGGGCACCACGTCGCGGCGTACGCCGGTCTGTTCCAACCCGTCCTTGTCGGTGGCCCGGACCCGGAGCTCGTGCTCGCCCTCGTCGAGGGTCACCGTGATGGCCCACTGCACCCAGGTGTCGTCGCTGGGCGTCTCCGCGAGCTGCGCACCCATCCACTCGCCGCCGTCGATCGCGACCTCCACCGAGTCGATGCCGGTGTGCTGGGCCCACGCCAAGCCACCGACGTCGACCTCGCCGCTGGTGACGTCGGCCCCGGAGCGGGGTACGTCGATGCGCGACGCGATCTTGACCGGGCCCTCCTCCGACCAGCCGCGCTGGGTCCAGAAGGCCACGACATCACTGAAGCGGGTGACCTCGTAGTCGACGACCCACTTGGTGGCCGAGACGTAGCCGTAGAGCCCGGGCACGATCGTGCGCACGGGGAAGCCGTGCTCGATCGGCAGCGGCTTGCCGTTCATCGCCACGGCCAGCATCGCGTTGCGCTCGTCGGTGAGCGTGGAGAGCGGGGTCGCGCAGTTCCAGCCGTCCTCGGAGGTCTGCAGGATGCAGTCGGCGCTGGGGTCGAGGCCGACCTCCGCGAGGATGTCGGCGATCCGGATGCCGCTCCACCAGGCGTTGCCGACCAGCCCGCCGCCGACCTCGTTGCTCACGCAGTTGAGGGTGATCCACGACTCCGTCAGCTCGCGGGCGACCAGGTCGTTGTAGGTCAGGGTCAGCTCGCGATCGACGAGTCCGTGGATGCGCAGCGTCCAGTCCTTCGGCTCGACCGTCGGGACCGAGATCGCCGTGTGGATGAGGTAGAAGTCGTCGTTGGGGGTCTGCCACGAGCCGATGCCGGTGAGGCCGATCGCCGTACCCGCCGGAGCCAGGGGCCGGGTGACGCCGTCGAGCCGCAACAACCGCCGACTCTCGGCGACGTGGCGTCGGCCGCTGCCCACGATCCGCCCCGCACCGGCGATGCCGACCGCGGCCAGGCCGAGGACCCCGGCCACCATCAGGAAGACGCGGCGCTCGCGCGACTCGAGCTCGGGGTGGTGGCGGGCGGTGATCAGCGGACCGACCAGCGCGGAGAGCACGGTCACCCAGGTCACGAAGCCCACGACCACGGGCAGCACGTCGACGATGCGGGCGCCCGGCTGGACCATCACCGCGCCGGCGCCGAGGGCCGCCAGGACGAGCCAGACCAGGATGGGCCGGATGACGCTGTTCCGGCCGAGGATTCCGGCCAGCGCGCCCATGGCGAGCAGGAAGACGATGATGCCGAAGATCAGCAGCGGCTTGTCCAGCTGACCGACGAACCGGATGATCCGCTCGGCGAGCGGCCCGGGCGTGATGCGGATGATCAGCTCGGCCACCGCGACGACCGGCGACTCGCGGATCGTGAGCGCCATGGCCGTGGCATAGCTCGTGGCAAGACCCGCGACCATCGTCACGGCTCCGGCCGCTGCCCACCGACCTCTGCTGTCATCCACCCGTCCATCATTGCCGATGGCCACGAGGCGCAGCCCGGGAGAGGTTACGTAGTGGTGAAGTTTCCCCGGGCCGTCCGGCATGATCGGCGCGTGAGCATCCCCCGCACCGGCATCGGCACCGACGTCCACCGCCTCGTCCCGGGTGTCCCGATGCACCTGGCCGGTCTCACCTGGCCCGACTAGCCTGCGGGCCTCGAGGGCCACTCCGACGCCGACGTCGCCGCACACGCAGCCTGCGACGCCCTCTTCTCCGCGGCCGGCATCGGTGACCTCGGTCAGCACTTCGGCACCAGCGAGCCCGAGTGGGCCGGCGCCTCCGGGGTCACCCTCCTGGCCGAGTCGGCCCGGCGGGTCCGCGCGGCGGGCTTCGAGATCGGCAACATCGCCATTCAGGTGATCGGCAATGCACCGCGCCTCGGCCCTCGCCGTACGGAAGCAGAGGCCGCGCTCTCCGCCGCCGCCGGTGCCCCCGTCTCCGTCAGCGCGACCACCACCGACGGGCTCGGCCTGACCGGCCGCGGCGAGGGCGTCGCCGCGATCGCGACCGCGCTGATCGTGCCGGCCGGCTGATCGGCGTACGGCGAAGCG
>JBDSPC010000488.1:0-11661 GCA_039914485.1 Nocardioides sp. | reverse complement strand
CCCTAAGTGGGTTAGTCTCCAACCCGTGAGCAGTCACCGTGGTCCCGTCCTTGTCGCCCTCGTGGACGACTACGACGTCGTGGTCATCGGGGTCGCGAACATGCTCGATCCGTACCGCGATCGCGTCCTCGTAGCCGAGCAGGCCACCGATCAGCGAGCCGACGATGCCGAGCACGATGGTCGCCACGATCGACAGGTCCTGGCGGCCGGGAACGAGGAGTCGGGCCACGAAGCCGGCGATGGCACCGACGATGATGATGGTCAGGATGAGTCCGAGCATGAGTGTGCCTTTCGTTCGAGCGGTCGACGGTGCCGGCCACTGGAACCTACGCAACCACCCCCAGGAGGGGTGCACACCACCCCTAGGTGGGTTAGTCTCCTGGGTGTGCGCAACCCCCCGAGTCCCCTCCAGGTCGCCATCGTGGACGACTACGACGTCGTGGTCATCGGTGTCGCCAACATGCTCGAGCCCTATCGTGACCGGGTCGTCGTCGCCGAGCTGGACACGAACAAGCCCCTGAAGGACGACGTCGACGTCGCGCTCTACGACTCGTTCGCCCAACCCGAGTCTGACCGCGACGAGGTCAAGGCGCTCATCGACAACCCGCGGGCCCGGAAGGTCGTGGTCTACACGTGGAGCTTCCACCCAGAGCTGCTCAGGATGGCCCGTGACCTCGGGGTGCACGGCTATCTGTCCAAGGCTCTGACCGCTCGTGAGCTGGTGAGCGCCCTGGAGGCCGTCCACGCCGGAGAGATCGTGGTGAGCGCACCAGCGACGAAGTCGCGCACCTCAGCCGGCGACTGGCCCGGGCGCGCCGAGGGGCTGACCGATCGGGAGGCGGAGATCCTCGCCCTCATCACCCAGGGCAAGAACAACGCAGAAGTGGCGGCCCTGACCTATCTGAGCCCCAACACGGTCAAGTCCTACATCCGCGGTCTCTACCGCAAGATCGAGGTCGAGAGCCGGACCCAGGCCGTTCTTTGGGGCGTACGCAACGGGTTCCTGCCTGACCATCGTCGCATCGACCACTGGCGCGGCGGGCCCTGAGCCGTCGCGTCGGGAGATCGTCGCGCTTCAATGCTCGGCGACTCGGTGACGAGACGTGGCTCAAGGGACTGCCCGCTCGTAGTAGCAATCCCGATCCGTGCAGCTGGGTGCTGTCAGGGATCCAGGTGCTCGTTGCGCAGCAGGGTCATGCGACCCAGGAGTTCCTCGAGGCTCTCCTCGAACTCCGTGGCGGCGTGGTCCTCGGAGAGAGCGCCTCGGAGACGGTGCACGTTCGGGTAGTCGTGCACAGCGGCGGCGTCGCCTGTCTTGTCGTCAAGCACGTCGAGTGGCCCGACGTCTGCGCCGTGGTTGGAGACCTCGAGCAGCAGGTGACCCAGCAGGACGCTGGTGTAGGCCCGATAGGCCGCGACAGCGGCCTCTTCGGTGAAGCCCTCGGCAAGGAGGCCTGAGAGGAAGACCTCGACCCAGGCCAGGCTGCGCAGCGGCGGCCTGAGCCAGGGTGCTTCCGGTGGGCGGGAGGCCACCAGTGGGAACGCCTTGGGATGGTCCAGAGCCACTCGCCGTACGCCGTGAGCGAGGCGGACGAGGAAGTCCTGCCATCCGTCCGTTGGAGCATCGAGGACATCATCGTCTTGGCGCATGCCCTCGACCAAGGTTTCGACGACCGCGTCGAGGAGCTCCTCCTTGCCCGGCACATACCTGTACAAGGCCATGGCCTCGACTCCGAGCTCGTTGCCGAGTCGCCGCATCGTCAGACCCGGCAGGCCGTGACTATCGATGAACGCGATGGCGGCCTCGACGATGCGGTCCTTTGACAGGGGTTGTCGCGCCGACGGTGGTGACAGTCCGTCGACGATGTCGGCATCCGCGTCCGCGACGGCGGTCACGCCTGCGTCGGGGTGGGTCTCGGGTGTGGGCAACAAGACCTCCTCTCGAGCATCGACTCTAGCGCCGGATCTGCGTGCTTCGTCGCACAGCCTGCGCTTTCCACCCTCACCCCCAAGGGTCATCGGCCTTGCGATCGGTCAGGGCCGTGTGCTTGGCTTACAACGTAAACGGACAACGTAAACGCGCCACGTGACCCACCCACTGGAGGTATGCACGACATGGAAGACACCCTGCAAGACGGACTGCGTGATGGCGTGAGCCTGATCTCCGAGTTCGTGCCCAAGCTGTTGCTGTTCCTGCTTGTCCTCGTGATCGGCCTGCTGGTCGCCAAGGCAGTTGCCAAGGCCCTCAACGCTCTGCTCGAGCGGGTCGGCTTCGACCGCGCCGTGGAACGCGGCGGCGTCAAGAAGGCCATGGCCAACTCGAAGATGGACGCCAGTGACGTGGTGGCCAAGCTCATCTACTACACGCTCATGCTGTTCGTGCTGCAGCTGGCGTTCGGCGTCTTTGGACCGAACCCGATCAGCGACCTGATCGAACGCGTGATCACGTTCCTGCCCAGCCTCATCGTTGCGATCATCATCATCGTCGTCGCCTCCGCGATCGCGGCAGCCGTGAAGACCCTGATCGAGGGCACCCTGGGCGGTCTGTCGTACGGCAAGACCATCGCGAACGCCGCATCGATCTTCATCCTGTTCCTCGGCGTCGTCGCGGCACTCAACCAGGTCGGCGTCGCCACCACGGTGACTACGCCGGTCCTGATCGCCATCCTGGCCACCGTGGCTGGCGTCATCGTCGTGGGCGTCGGTGGCGGGCTCGTCCGCCCGATGCAGCAGCGCTGGGAGGGCTACCTCACCAAGGCCGAAGCAGAGGCTCCCAAGATCAAGGAGCACGCTGCCAGCGCCCCCAGCGTCAAGGAACAGGCCAAGCAGGCCAAGGACAAGCTGCAGGGCCGAACCTCCATGCAGCCCGCGTCCTCGCAGTACGGCGACTCGGCGGTCGCCTCGACCGACGGGACCCACCGGATCTGACCCTCCACAACAGGAGAGCATCAAGTTCACGACCGACCAGACACCGGATCTGCCGAGCAGCGGCGACAACGTCGTCCACCGCGAAGGCAAGTCCGCAAGGAACGGATCGAGCTCTACGAGAACCCGATCGGGACCGCCGCAGATCCCAAAACGGACTTCCGGCTCAACTGATCGCAGCAACACCTGGCCCCTCAACGCGAAACCCTGTTGGTGGGAACCCCGACTGGCGTCGGGGACGGCGGAAACCCGCCGTCCCCGACCCAGGCCCGCCGGACCCGTCAGATTTGAACTTCAACACTGCAATGACACCGCGCGGCAGCAGTTCAAGCCGCATGACCCCGTGTCCACCAAACGGGGTCAAGGCCAGGTCGACAGGCATGGCGCCGAGGCGGACACTCAGTGACATGACAGTGGGCGCTCTGTCCAGAGGGGTGTTGATCGCAACGGTCGTGGCGATGGCCTCGTGCGCGCACTCCGCTGATGAGCCCGACCGCTCGCCGGACCCTGAGCCCACCCACGAGAACCGGAGTCTCGACAACATCGCCGCGGACGTAGCTGGTATGGCTGAGACGTACGGCCCGGTCACGACAGGAACGATCGTCCTGGTCCGGGTCGGCGACCAGTTCAAGGTCATCACATCGGGGCGCTCCGACAAGGCCCACCGCACCCCGATGAGCGCGGACCAGACATTCCCGATCGCCAGCATCACCAAGCCGATGACCGCGGTCGTGGTGTTGCAGCTGGTCGCGGAGGGTCGGCTCGCACTCGACGAGCCCGTCCAGCCCTGGCTGCCTGAGCTGGCCGACGTCCGCCCGCCGATGACCGTCGAGCAACTGCTGAGCCACCGCAGTGGACTGCCCGATGCCACTAACGCGGACGTTATGAGGCTCGGCTTCGGGACCGAAGCACACCTTCGCGAGGCCGCGGCGGACGGACTGGACTTCAGACCCGGAACCGACGGCAGCTACGACAATCTCGGCTACGCGGCACTGGGACTGCTCGTGGAGCGAGTGCTGGACCGACCCTTGTCTGCCGTGTTCCAGGACCGGATATTCGACGCGGCCGCGATGACCACCGCGTCGCTCGGCGGAGACCCGGACGTGGTCGGCTACGTCAACAACCGTGACTCGACGCCGATGCTCGGCCTCGACCTGTTCCCCGCCGCCGGCAGCGTGGTGGCGTCAGCCGGCGACATCGACGCCTTCTTGCAGAGTCTGTGGGCAGGCCGCCTCATCGACACCGACTCCCTCGCGCAGATGCGCCGCGGCCGCGGGGCGGTGGGGTTCTGGTGGGACGACTATGGCTTGGGCCTCGCGCAGGCCCACTTCCCCTGCGGCGACGCATTTGGCCACGGCGGCCGGATCTCGGGGTTCACCAACGAAACATGGACCCTCACGAGTGAAGAGCGCTCCGTTGTAGTGATGGTGAACGACGACCTCAACGACTCCGTCGCGCACATCCTGGTCCAAGAAGCGCTGTGCGACTGAAGGGACAGGCGGCGCAGTGACACGTCGTCGACCGCTCTCGTCAGCACGTAGCCAAGCCCGGTTGGCGGGAGGACAATGGTGGTCATGGAGACCCAGGCGGGCTTCGCTGATCAACTGGCTGATGCCGCGCGATCGATGCAGGGCTGGGCCAGCACACAATTGACTCTCGAAAAGGTGGTTCTGGTCGCCACCGAGGTCATCCAGGGGTGCGACCTTGTCGGGATCTCGATCGTCCATCACGACGGGATCGACACTCCGGTAGGTAGCAATGAGACGCTCAACCGGATCGACGAACTCCAGTTCGTGCTCAAGGAAGGACCCTGTTTCGATGCACTTCACATGCACGAGGTCGTTCACAGCGGTGACCTGGCCAACGACAAGCGCTGGCCCCGGTGGGGGCCCTTGATCGCCAAGGAGGCCGGGGTCGTCTCCATCGTGAGCTACCGCCTCTACACGACCCGCGACACCCTCGGCGCAATGAACTTGTACTCCACGAAGCCCGATGCGTTTGACCCCGACGACATCAACAACGGACACGCGCTCGCTGCCCACGTGGGTGTGGCGCTGGCCGCATCACAGAACGCCGAGAACTTGGAAATGGCGATCACCAATCGCACGGCGATAGGTCGGGCCGAAGGCATCTTGATGGAGCGCTTTGCTCTATCGCCCGATCAGGCCTTCGCGGTTCTCCGCCGCGTCTCGCAGCGCGGCAACGTGAAACTGAACCTCGTGGCCGAGGACCTGGTCCGCACCAGAGAGACCCCAAAGTAGCGGGCGATCCACGTTCTCGAGGGTGGTGAACCAGTCATCGGGTGTCCTCCGCGATCGGAGAATGCAGAGCACTCAGGTACGCGTCGACCTCCTCTCGTTCCCGTCGTCGTTGCCGAAGTTTCGCGCTGGCCTCGGCCGCGTTGGTGAGCGCGGTCTCCTGGCTGATGAGCCCTCTGACCGCGCGACCTATTCGAGGAACGCCGTATGGCCCCCGGGTCATAGAGACAGGCCGTGGACGCAGCGTGGCTGGGCGTCACCCAGGGGTGGTGGCGTGGTGCAGGGACGCGGGTCTGCGTAAGTCGCGCCCCTGCACACCCCCGTTCCCCGCTCAAGCTGAGCGCGGAGACTCATGTGCCGGTTCACCATGGACCGGTGCCGCCCGGCGTTGTGCATGGGCAGGATCGCGCTCGCGAAGTTGCGATTCCAGCCAGCGCAGCAAGGCCCGTTGGCGGACTTCGATCTGTGGATTGCCTTCGCAGATCCCGCGCATCAGCGTGTGGGCGACGGTGGTCAGCGGTGTGTGAGAAATCCGCGACCAACCGACCAGCACCGCGAAGGCCTGATGGGAGTCGACCCCGTAGTGCAGCATCAATGCGCCCTTGGCCTGTTCGATGAGCGCGAGCGTGGCATGGATCTCCCTGGGCCCGACGTCGCGCCGATCAGTGGCAGAGCCGATCCGCTCCCGCTGCAGCACCTCAAGCAAACTGTTCGCAGTGCGGCGCGCATCGGGCGTAAGGAAATCGGGGTCGGTGCTCATGCGTAGACCTCTCGAGGAGAGCGTCCCGGCGAACAACCTGCCGTGGGCTGCGCTCCCAACCACCGACAGCGAACCTAGGCGACAAACGCGAACCTGTCCACGCTTAAGGAGGTGGGGCCAGCGTGCCTTTGTGTGCCGACCTGAACGCGGCGGCTTGACGCACCCTCGAAAACCCTCGAGAGCTCGGCGGATCCGGATGCCCAAGCTGCTGGGCTCGCGTGGACAAACCGATTGACGTCGGTCAGGCCCCCAGCCGTGTGGCGAGCTCGAGCTCAAGTTCCACCAACGTCTCGGGGTGGCCGTCGGTCGCTTCGGTGTAGACGAGTCGGCGAGGCTCCTGCACTTCGCGGAACTCGCCGGTGAAAGACATGCTCATCGGACCGCCGGGAGTCTCGACGTGCATCACCACCGTCCTGCGGCCACCCGGGCGCACATCCATTTCCCCAACCTCGACGATCGCCCCGTCCGGCCCGTACCAGGCGGCGAACTCGGACGGTTCGGTCCACATCCGTCAGACCACGTGACGTGGAGCGTCGAACGTCCGGGTCAGGTGGACAGCGTTGTCGGTCTGCGAAGTCATGGCTGGTTCTCCTCGGTCGTGCGGGCGAGATGGGTCTCAGGACGGTCCAGTCGGGCGCTCCAGAGGTCGCGGCAGATCGCAGCCCAGTCCATGGCGGCGTCAAATGCCTCGGGGTCGAGAGAGCACGGTCGAAACTGCGCCCGGCGTCCGCGCTGAATCAGCCGCGCTTCCTCGAGGACCTTGAGGTGCTTCGAAATGGCGGGCAGTGTCATTTCGAAGGGCTCCGCGAGTTCCATGACGGTGGCCTCGCCTTCGGCAAGGCGAGCCATGATCGCCCGTCGGGTCGAGTTGGAAAGAGCCATCGGCAGACCCCGTTGACCGGAGTCGCCGGCAAGCGGTGGAAGGCCGCGCACCTGCGTGCCGTCAGCTCATGAAGCCAGGAATCGGGAGCTCGACGACGCACTCGTAGTAGCGCATCGACAGTTGGGCGTGCTCGATGTCCACGACGCCCTCGCCCAGGGCGATGACGTCGTTGAGCCAGAGGTGGTCAGCGTCGGCTGTCTCGAACGTCATCACATGGACACCTCGGCCGTCCCGCAGCGACGACAGCCCATGCAGTTCGAAGAGCACGTCGCCACCGTCGGGCACGTGAATCACTCCGCACGCATCAGGAAGCGCATAGCCGTCGCGGACCCGTGGGAAGTTCGACCATTGCGCCGTCCCGGACAGGCGCCCGCGCAGTGTCGCGGTGCCCTGGCCGTAGAACCGTCCGTCGCGGCGCTGCGCTGCCTCGACCTCGCGCAACAGATCGTAGGTCCAGTTCACATCGCACAGGTGGTCCAGCCGCATGACATCGCCTTGAGTTCGTCTACTTCATTGTGCTCCTGACGGCCGTTCACGAGCAGTGCCGACGAGATCCGCTATTGACCGCTCCTCCCTCGCGGCCTACGGCACCCAGGGGGCCCACCGGGGGCCGGGCCTACCAGGGGCGTTGTTGTCGAGGTCCGCGCGCGCAGCCTTCTCGGTGTCGAAGGGTGCGTAGATGAAGGTGGTGCCGCAGACTTCCCTGTCGTCCTGGGCTGGGCAGGAGAGTTCCTCACCCTCAGCGACGGGCGGGTGCGCGAAGACGTGACCCCAGCAGCACATCCACCACTGCTCAACCGGTTGCTCGGCAGTCATGGGTCAAGGATGCACCCCGCTGTGGCGCCCGCACATCAGCAGATCCGCGGCTCGTAGGGTGGCGACGCTCGTGGACGCCGCCCACGACGCATCCCCAGCATTGAAGGAAGACATATGTGCCGAGTGCTCGCCTACATCGGGCCCGAGATCCCGCTCGAGGAACTGCTGCTCACGCCGTCAAACAGCCTTGTCAACCAGGCCCTCGACCCTGAGCACTACCCAGATCTGCACCTGGCAGGCTGGGGATTCGGTGTCTGGAGCGAGCACCTGCTCAAGCCGGAGGATCCATTGATCTACCGCCGGCCCATGGCTGCCTTCTACGACGACAACGCCGGCCGCATCATCCCGAGCCTGCAGGCGAGCACGATGCTCGGCCACGTGCGCGCGGCCGCCTACGACTCGGCGGCCGTCATGGTCGACGAGAACTGCCACCCGTTCTCCTTCGACGAGACGCCTTGGATCCTGGCGCAGAACGGCGACATGCCGAGCTGGATGCTCCTGCAGAGGGAGCTGCTGCAGCACTGCGAGGACAGATACCTGAAGCAGATGCGGGGGTCGACCGACACGGAGTTCCTTTACGTACTCCTGCTCTCCCTGCTCGAAGGTGACAACGACGAGGACGTCCAGCGTGCGGTCGAGACGATGGTCGGGCTCATCGCCCAGGCGATGGCGGACCTCGATCTGCCTGCCCTGACCAAGATGAAGATGGCCCTGGTGTCGCCGAACCGGATCATCGGGATCAATGTCGGTCTCGGGCACAAGGGCGAGACCAACCCGGCCGGTGATTGGAAGAAGCTGCGCGAGTCCGGTCCGGGGACGGACGACTACGCGCTCTCGATGCTCCTGGAGCCGATGTACATGCTGATGGGTCGCCACGTCCCGAGCGATGAGGCGTCATACGACTTCGAGGCGTGCGACGAGGACGAGGCCACGGTCGCCATGTTCGCCTCCGAGCCCCTGACGGACGACGAAGCCGGCTGGTCGTACGTCGAGTTCGGCGAGATCGTGTTCCTCGAGAACAAGGGCGGGCACGTCACAAGCAGTGCCAGCAGGTTGTCGGTCTAGGCGCCCAACGCCAGGGCGACGCACGTGCGCGTATGCGGCCGCGGGGCGTGCAGTGGTGACATGGCGCCGCGCCTATAGCGGCGGTATGGGGCACAAACATGACGTGCGAACCGCGGTCAGGCGTCCGCCGAGCCGCACAAGGCCCACTGTGCGGAATGCCGTTGCCAAGCAGTCGACGAGCCTCCAAAGTGGAGCGATGGCCAGACGGCTCCCGCTTCCGGCTCCCCGGCCGCTGGTCCACCCCTTGCGTGCCGTCGACAGCGCAAGGAGCAGGGTCGACCAGTTTCCGCACCACCGGATGCGGGTCACCATCGACCATCAGCCTCTCGCCGGGGTCACGCCAGAGATGTTGCTCTGGTGGTTTCGGCACATAGGGGACCCCACGACTTACGCCGGTGCGGACATCTCCAGCTACCTTGCCTGGCACCCGCTGGATCATATTCATTGGGAGCTTGCGCGGGCTGCCGCTGGTGGAGGCGTCGGAGAGGGAGCCCGTTTCCGGATCGTGGAGGCATTCGACCGACGGTCGGAGTACTACGTCGACACCACCGAGACCGTGGAGAAGCTCGATGACACCGGCATCAGACTGGTCCGGCGGCTGGTAGGCACGCCGGTGTTCCAGCTGGAGCACACGTGGTCTTCGTGCGAGCAGGGGACCCACTACGTCAGCGTCCTGGACCTGGGAGCGAGATCACCGATCCTTGGGCCCGTGAACCGATACCTGAGTGCCAAAGTGTTCCCCGAGCGGATGGCACGAGCTTGGGTGGTCCACAACGTTGAGGAGGTTGGGGTTCTTGAGCACCTACTCCCCGAGATACTCCGCCAGAGACCTGACACCGTCGACCTCGGCCGATAGTTCGCTCCGATGATGAGGTCGAATCGATCGTGAGCAACAACCGATGAACCCACCGGCGTGGGCATATCTGTTCGCTCACACCACAGATGGTAAGGATCCAGAACGACTGAAAGAGTGAACCCCGCACGGCCGCGTTCGCGGCGGGAAGACGCTCATCCTCATCGCGATTGTCGCGGGATGTCAGATGGCAACGTCAACGATATTGATCAAGTGCGGCGCCGCGTGGGCGGACTCCGTTATGGCACCATCTATTGCAATCTTCCGCGGCGCCGACGACGCCACGGTGACCCGCTTTGCTGAGTTTTCGCGACGAGCGACCCAAGTGGGTCGTAGTCAGTACTCACGACGCTGGCTAGTCTCAATGCGTGGGTGAGGTCAGGCGGTCCACGCGGCTGGCGACGATCGTCTTGGCGATCGCCCTGTCGGGTGCGTGCAGCGGCCAGGGATCCCCCAGCGACCGAACCCAATCACCAGTGTCGCAAGCGCCTGCCTCTGCGAGTGAGTCGACTGCTGCGACCCTGGACGTGGTGGCCCAGCGGATCGAGGAGCAGCTCAACGCGTAGGAGGGGGGTTGCGACCGGCGCCATCGTCTTGGTGCGGATTGGGGATCAGACCCGCACGCTCACGTCCGGGATGGCAGATATCAAGCAAGGGCGGCGCATGCGGCCCGATGACCGGTTCCCGGTCATGAGCATCACCAAGACTATGGTGGCGGCGGCGGCGGTGCTGCAGCTGGTGGCGGCCATAAGGCTGAGCCTGAACGACACGGTGAAAGACGTCGTCCCTGGGCTGCTGCCGCAAGGGCACCGGATCACCATTCGGGATCTGCTCAGCCACCGCGCGGGGCTCTACGACCCACGCGACGAAGACCTGCCTGCGCTGAGTCGCATGACCGATGACTCCTTGATCGACGTCACCGCCGACCATCCACTCGAGTTCCAGCCCGGCACCTCGGGTAGCTACTCCAACGTCGGCTACGAAGTCCTCGGGAAGGTAGTCGAACAGGTGACCGGTGACCCGCTCGGGGACGCGATGGAGCACAACATCTTCGACCCGGCAGGGATGTCCGACACCCAGCTTCTCGGTTCCCCGAGCGTCCAGGGCTACTTCGACTCGAAGGGCGCCCCAGACCCCTATTTCCGCTTCGTCCCTGCCGCGGGAGGGGTTGTCTCGACCGTGGGAGACGTCGACCGCTTCTACACCGCGCTGTCGCGTGGTGATCTGCTCGACAAGGACTTGGTTGCCACCATGACCACACCGCTGGGCATCGTTGAGCCGTGGGGGATGGACTATGGGCTCGGGGTCTGGTTCGACCGCGAGTCGTGCGGCACCGCGTGGGGACACAGCGGCGCTGGACCTGGGTTTGCCACCAAGGCGTGGACGCTGCCCGACGCGGACCGCTCGGTCGTGATCATGGTCAACGACGGCGACGGCCACTCCATCGCCGACGGCTTTGCTACCGCCGCGCTCTGCGACTGACCACTGGTGGCCGAAACGCGGGCGACCACGCCGCGGAGTTACGTGGCCGCTCACGTTCCAAGACCACGACCGGTCCCGCTCCACAGAATGCCAAAACAACCACATCTAAAGCGGCGCCTTGACGCGGCGGTGTGATGCGCATTCGAAGGCGGCAGAATCGCGGTTCGAGCGGCGGAGAGGGCGCCTTGCCGCAGTGTGCTGCGAGCCCTCCTGTGAGGCGCCCTTGGCGTTCGGCCCTTGCCTGGTGGACGACGACTAGAGGACCGCGCCGCGGGGCGCCACTTCCACTGCGGCAACACCCCGTCCGTACAACACCAAGAGTCGATTGCCGTGTCTGCAGCGCAGCACGCCGGAGTCCTGCGCGAGTGTGCTTACGACGAGGTCGACGACGTCGTTTCCGCTCCCGGCCTCGTGCTCGTACGTGACATCCATGCTGTCACCGCTGGTGAGCCGGATACGAAGCACAAGGCCTTCCATGTCCGCACAATAGATGCGCGCACGCCCTCTCGCCATGAATCTCCATGGCGAACGCGCCGTGGAGCTTGGGCCCCCGTTGGAGGGGAGGGATCGCTCGCAGGCGGATCCGGAAGTCCGGCGCCGACAAACGGCGGAAGGACGC
>JBDSPC010000486.1:0-4208 GCA_039914485.1 Nocardioides sp. | reverse complement strand
CACGGGCATTCGCGGCAGCAGCGTGTGCGTCATCAGGGCGGCTCGCTCGTCGGCCGGCACCAGCAGTCCGACGACGGTGGCGATCCGGCGCGCGAGCTCCGAGGCGTCGGCTCCGGGCCGTGTCGGGGGTGGCAGTCGCCGTACGCCCAGCAGCGCCGGCAGGCGTGTCCCGTCCAGCACCACCGTCACGCGGCCGCGGTGCCGGTCGACGACGTCGGGCAGGTCGATCCGCGGCGGCAGCTCGCCACGCTGCTGCCAGAAGCGCAGCCATTCCGGCCAGCCACCGGAGCCCCGCTCGAAGCACCTCCGCGTCCACACGTCGGCCAGCATCTGGTCGAGCGGGCCGCCGAGGACCAGGGTCTGGGCGCCGTGACCGCCGGGCGGACGACCGAGGCCGGTGAGGTGGTCGCGCACGAGCGCGGCCTCGATCGGGTCGCCGGCGACGCGGTAGTTGCGGTGCCAGGGCCGGCGGAGCCGGCGCTCGGGAATCGGCACGCCGAGCGCGACGACGTCCTCCGCGAGCACGCTCGTCGCGACCCGGATCAGCTCGTGCGGGGGCAGTAGACCCGGGTCGACCGGCCGTGGTCCGTACGGCGAGTCCTTGACCCCGAGGAGGGCGAGGTCCGGCTTCCCGCGACCGGGAGCGGCGGCCGTGAGCACGCGATCCGCGAGTCGAGTGCTGAGGTGGCTGTATCCACGGTGCACCGAATCACTCGACTCGGCGAGGTTGAGGGTGCGCAGCAGCTCGAGCTGCTGGGCGCCGGGCAGCACCCGGGCGGACGGCTCGGCGTCAGCCGACCAGTCAGCCCACGGCGTCGTGCCGCCGTCACGCAGGTGCGCGACCCAGCCCCACGCGCGCGACGCCGCGCATTGATCAGGCACGTCGCTCAACGGTCGCGCAGCCGACGGGCCTGCTGGCGCAATCGGTGCCCCAGGTCGCCGCTCGGGGTCCGCTCGGCGGCCTCGCGCGTCATCGTCGTGAGGGCATCGAGCGCGGCGCCCAGCTGCAGCTTGGGGCTGACGCGGTCGGGGTCGCGCCACGGCTTGTCGGGGTTGGGGCGGACCGGGCGCAGGTCGTCCGCCTCGCCGACCACGTCGACCCCGCTGGTCTTGAGCCAGTCGATCCAGACCTCGGACTGGGTCTCGGCGTAGTCGAAGCGATCGGGCGGCAGCCGCACCGGGATCGAGTCGCGCGACGCGAGCACGTCCTGCGCGAGGAGCTCGCGGATCAGCGCGTCGTAGGTCGCATCGCGCCACATCGGCAGCTCGAGGCGACGGTTGAGGCGGCGTACGAGCTGGGTCTCGGCGATGCCGAGCGATCGGTTGGCCCGCTCCGAGTCGAGCGGCGCCCACGCCGGATCGATGCCGAACGCGCGACAGAAGCGCAGCCACAGCGCGTCACCGGTCGGGCCGCGGTCGTGCGGGACGGTCACGACGTGCATGCGCTCGGGCGGCAGCTTGGCGCCCCAGGTCTCGAGGACGGCGGGCAGGTCCATCGACGCGCGGAACCAGGTCTGGTTGCGCTCGACCTTGTCGAGGAAGTGCTTGAAGGTCCACTTGCGACCCTGCTTGATGCTCTCCTGCCACGCTGCCGGGAGCGCTCGACCCAGATCGCGCGCGGAGTAGACGATGTGGATCTCGCTGTCGGACAGGTCGTTCATCACCCGCGCGACGACGTCGGGCTTGGCCGGCGCGAGCACCTCGTGGCTGATGATCGCGGTCCCGCTGGCGCGGCGGACGCGCTTGACCATCGTGTCCCAGGCACCGACGGCGTGGCCGGGCTTGCCGCCCCAGTCCTGGTCGAGCAGGTCGAGCGCCGCGCGGAAGTGGAAGAGGTCTGCGTCGACGAGCCGGTTCTTGGTCGGGATCGTCACGCCGTGCTCGGCCAGCGACGTCTGGTTGAGCATCAGCCGGTCCTGCAGGTAGGTCGTCCCGGTCTTCGGGGCGCCGATGTGGAGATAGACGACGCGGCTCATGGGGTCATCTTGCCCGATCAACCAGCGGCGAGTGCGCGCACCACGGCGCTGGGACTGGGCCGTCCGAGATGGCCGGCCATCCACACGCTCGTCTCCACGACGGCAGCGAGATCGACGCCGGTCTCGATGCCGAGACCGTTCAGCATCCACACGAGGTCCTCGGTGGCGAGGTTGCCCGTGGCGCTCTTGGCGTAGGGGCAGCCGCCGAGGCCGCCCGCGCTCGCGTCGTACGTCGAAATGCCCTCCTGCAACGCGGAGAACGTGTTCGCCAGGGCCTGGCCATAGGTGTCGTGGAAGTGCATGGCCAGGTCGTCGACGTGCATGCCGGCCGCGACGAAGCCGCCGATCAGGTCCTTGACGTGGCCTGCGGTGCCGACACCGATCGTGTCGCCGAGGGAGAGCTGGCTGGCGCCGAGGTCGAAGAGCCGCTTGCCGACGCTCACGACCTGCTCGATCGGGACCGACCCCTCCCACGGGTCGCCGAAGCACATGGAGACGTAGGCGCGGACGTCGAGGCCGGCCGCCCGGGCCCGGGTGACCGTCGGCTCGAACATCGCGAACTGCTCATCGAGCGAGCGGTTGAGGTTCTTCTGGGCGAACGTCTCGGTGGCGCTGCCGAAGATGGCGATGTGCTTGAGCCCGAGCTCGAGCGCGCGGTCGAGGCCGCGCTCGTTGGGGACGAGCACCGGCAGGTCCTTGCCCGCGTCACCGAGGGCCGCCATCACGTCCGCCGCGTCGGCGAGCTGCGGGACCCACGTGGGGTGCACGAAGCTGGTCGCCTCGACGATCGGCAGCCCGGCCGCCACGAGGCGCCGGATGAACTCGACCTTCACGTCGGTCGAGATCACACCCTTCTCGTTCTGCAGGCCGTCACGGGCGCCGACCTCGTAGATCGTGACCTTGCTGGGGATCATGCGGCGGCCTCCACCACGATCAGCGTGGCGCCCAGCGCGACCTGCTGGCCGGCCGCGACGTTGACCTCGGTCACCGTCCCGGCGAACGGCGCCTTGAGCGCGAGCTCCATCTTCATCGCCTCCATGGCTCCCAGAGTCTCACCCTCCGCCACCTCCTGGCCGACGGTGACGAGCACGTCGAGGACGGTGCCCGGCATCGGCGCGACGAGGGTCCCGTCGCCCACTGCCGGCCCGTGGTCGCCGAACGCGTCGGGACGCTCGAAGACGAACCGCTGCCCGTGCCACGACACCTCGACGGAGTGCGCCTGCGCGTTGACGACGGCGGTCTCGTCGCGGCCGTCGATGGTGAGTACGGCGACGTGGTCGGCGAGCCTGCGCTCGCGCACCCGCGTGCCGTCGATGGTCTGGTTGGCGACGTCCACCGTCAGCTCGTGCACATCGCTGCCGTGCTCGAGCGCGACCAGCGTGGGCGCCTTCGGGCCGGCCGAGCGCCAGCCGTCGGGGGCGAACGGGCCACTCGCGTCGGCCGCGAAGCGCGGGCTCGTCAGGGCGGCATCGACCCACGCCGCCAGCTGCAGCGGGACGTCGACGGAGGGAGCAGGCACCTCGGCGCTGTCCAGCCAGGCGGTGTCGATGGTCGTGTCCCGGAACTCGTCGCTCGCCGCGAGGGCCCGGACGAAGCCGAGGTTGGTGGTCAGTCCCAGGACCGCTGAGTTGTCGAGGGCGACGACGAGGTTGGCGCGCGCGGCCTCGCGGTCCCCGCCCCACGCGATCACCTTGCCGAGCATCGGGTCGAAGCTCGTGCTGACGACCTGGCCGGACTCGAGGGCGTGGTCGACCCGCGCCGACGAGGCCCAGCGCACCAGGTCGGCGCGGCCCGCCTGCGGCAGGAACCCGCCGAAGGAGTCCTCGGCGTAGACGCGTGCCTCGATGGCGTGGCCCTCGATCGTGACGTCCTCCTGGCCGAAGCCGAGCTCCGCGCCGTCGGCGATCCGCAGCTGCAGCTCGACGAGGTCGATGCGCTCGCCGCGGACCCGCACGACCTCCTCGGTCACCGGGTGCTCGACCTGGAGACGCGTGTTCATCTCGAGGAAGTAGACCTCCCCGGAGTCACTGTCGAGCAGGAACTCGACGGTCCCGGCGTTGGTGTAGCCGACCTCGCGGGCGAGGTTGACCGCGCTGCTCGTGACGGTCTCGCGCTGGGCGTCGGTGATCGTCGGGGCCGGCGCCTCCTCCAGCACCTTCTGGTGCCGGCGCTGCGTCGAGCAGTCGCGCTCGAAGAAGTGCAGCACGGTGCCGTGGCTGTCGCCCATCACCT
>JBDSPC010000277.1:0-6905 GCA_039914485.1 Nocardioides sp. | reverse complement strand
TCGCCTGCGGGGGCTTTCGCAGCTTGAATGCCACTACCGGCCCTCTCCCGACGGACGCCGTATCTGACGGCGGCACCGAGGCAGGACTTACGTCTAAGCCGCACCGTGATCGACTGTCTCCAGCCTTACGTGGACCGTTTCGCCTGCGACTGGCATCGGCTTGTCTCCCGGGGTGATGCGCGCGCGCACCGGTCCGGATGACGCAACCACGGACCCGGACGGACTCCATGAACCGACGCTAGCCCTTCCCGGCTCGCGACAAAAGGACTGGGTTCGTTTGTTCCCGAATGCGGCGGCGGGTCGCGGCGATCGTGGCGATCGCGAACGGGCTCAGACCAACAGCACCGAGCGCTCGCTGGGCCTCGGCAGCGCTCGCACCGGTCGTGAGCACGTCGTCGCAGATCACCACCCTCGCCCGAGCGCGTCGCCGGGCCAGGCGTGCTAGACCCGGGGACGGGCAGGTCATCGACCCGGCCAGGTTCCTCGCCCGATCACTCGCCGAGAGCCCCGCCTGGTCCACCACTCGTCGGCTCGAGACGAGGAGCGGCGCCGACGAGACGGCGTACGACTCGGCCCGCAGGCACCCGACCGCGAGCCGCACCAGCGTGCCCATCGGGTCGTAGCCGCGCCGGCGGCTGGAGCCGGGGCGCGAGGGCACGGGCACCAGCACGACGGGTCCCTCGTGCGAGCCCACGGCGGCGCGGACCGACGCCGCGAGCAGGCCCGCGAGCACCCGCCGGAAGGCAAACTGGCCGCGGTCCTTGTGCCCCACGATCATCGCGCGTACGGCGCCGTCGTAGTCGGCCACGGACCACGGCGTCGCCAGCCCCGGTGGCGTCGGCTGCGGCCAGCAGATCCTCGGCTCGCTCGGCAGGCCGGCCCGGCACCGGTCGCACAGCATCCGCCCGGGCCGCGCACACCCCACGCACTCGCTGCCGACCACGAGGTCGAGGACTGGATCGAGGGCTCGCACCCATCCATCGCAGCAGGGCCGCGGGCGCTGGACAAGGATCGGGGCTGCCGCCTGTGGAGGACGCTCAGCCGACGTAGGTGAGGGAGACGAGGCCCTCGGGCAGCGGGTCGAGCGGCCGCTCGGGGGCGGTCAGCTCGCTCACCGACTGGCGGGCCACGGCGAACACCTCGACGCCCTCGACCGGCGAGCTGACCAGCTGCCGGGCACCGCCACGCAGCCGGGACACCCCCTGGATGCCGAGGTCGCCCGGGGCGCCGTCCACCGAGACGGTCTCGACCCGGGAGAGCTCCTGGGAGTTGACGGTCAGCACCGAGACGGCCGTCGGGGAGCGCCAGTCGATGTCTCGGACCACCGCGTCGGCGGCATCCGGCTCGAAGTCGAGGACGACCGCCCGGGTGGCGCGCAGCACCCGCCCCTCTTCGCTGTGCAGGATCCGGCTGGCGACGACGCGGTCGCCCTTCGGCGTATGCACGACCGCGACCAGGCGACTGCCGTCACGCGAGACGAGCAGGCGCCGGACGTCGCCGCCGCTGACGCCGGGGACGAAGATCTCCCGAGGCGCCTGCTCGCCGGCCACGACCGTGATCACCGCTCCCCCGCGGGCGCGGTCCGCGAGCCAGATGCGGTCGGCGAAGTCCCAGGCCGGCGGGAGGAGGTTGCGGGCACCGCTCGCGATCTCCACGGCTCTGCCGTCACCCTCCACCGGTGCGACGAGCACGCTCCTGCCGTCACCGGAGATGCCGGCCACCCGGTCGCCCGCCAGGTTGACGCCGATCGAGCGCACTCCGAGCCGCTCGACCCCCATCGGACCCGACGTGGCCGACAGGGAGTCGATCGTTCCGCGCACGACGAGGCCGTCGACGAGGCCGAACAGGTCGGCACTCGCCTGGGCGCCGGTGGGGTCGAAGGCCTCACCGACGCTGAGGTTGACCTGCGTGGCGGGTCCGGTGAGGTCCTGCTCCTCCTCGCCGATGGCCAGGTGGACCGCACGGATGCGATCCTCCTGCCGCATCGTCCACACCAGCTGGGCGACGATCCGCTGGCGGGCCTCGTCGGTCACCGCCGTCGCGTCACCGACCAGGGAGACCTCGGCAATGCCGGCGCTGGTGATGGGCACTGACGTGCCGTAGGTGAAGCCCGGCGGCACGAAGGTCCGGGTGATGCGGGGGTCGGAGGTCGGGTCGTCGAGCAGGCCACCCACCAGCGAGGAGGCGAGCCCGTCGCCGAGCGGGACGAAGACCGGTTCGGGGACCAGGATCTGCGCGGTCGGGTCGAAGAAGTAGAGCGACATCCGGCGGAAGAAGGTCTCGAACCACGTCGCCGGCACGATCAGGGCGTCGGGCAGACCGTCGATGCGCCACTGGCCATCCTGGAGCGTGAGGTCGAAGTCCACCACCGCGGCCTCGAGCGACTGCTGCCACGCACCGCGGGTGTCGTACTCCTCGATGCCGAGCAGCGGCACCGTCACCAGCTGGTCGCCGACCGGGTCGTCGAACGCGGCGTAGGTGACGATCTTCTCGTCCGGCGCCCACCGCTGGCGCGCGCCGGGCGTGAGGAACTGGCTGGCGACGCTGGTCCGGCTCGGCGTCGCCTTCATCGCTTCCAGGAAGCCGGCCACGATCTCGGAGGGCGAATCCCCCACCTGCGGCGGCTGGGGGTCGTAGTCGTAGGTGCCGGTGGAAGCGGTGCCCGAGGCCTCGGTGTCGACCTCCGTGACCGGACCCGAGCTGGGCATGCGGACGCATGCCGTCGAGAGGAGTACGGCGCACAGCGCGAGCGACACGCGCGCGAGGGTGGTTCTCATACGGTCTCCTTGGCGTCGACCGGCACCAGCGGGAGCGGGCTGTGGCGCAGTGGTTGGCTCAGCTTGCGAGGTAGCGTCAGGCGGAACTGCGAGCCCTCACCGGGCCGGCCCCAGGCCTGGAGCCAGCCGCCGTGCAGGTGCGTGTCCTCCAGCGAGATGGACAGGCCGAGGCCGGTGCCGCCACTGGTGCGGGCCCGCGCCGGGTCGGCCCGCCAGAAGCGGTTGAACACCATGGCGGACTCACCGGGACCGAGCCCGACGCCGTGGTCGCGGACCGCGATCGCCGCGGAGTGCTCGTCGCCGCCGACGAGGATGTGGATGTCGTGGGACTCCGCATGGTCGATCGCGTTGGTGACGAGGTTGCGCACGATCCGCTCGACACGGCGTACGTCGGCTTCGGCCAGGCACGGGTGGTCCGGGCCCTCCACGAGCACCCGGGTGTCGCGCTGGTCGGCCAGGGCCCGCGTCGTGTCGGCCACACGGTGCGCGACGTCGACGAGGTTGAGGTCGACGGCCTCCAGCACCGCCGCACCGGCGTCGAAGCTGCTGATCTCGAGGAGGTCGGCGAGCAGCCGCTCGAAGCGGTCGAGCTCGGTCTGCAAGAGCTCGGCCGCGCGCGCGGTCCCGGGCTCGAAGCCGGCACGGGCGTCGTGCAGGACGTCACCGGCCATCCGCACGGTGGTCAGCGGAGTGCGCAGCTCGTGGGAGACGTCGGAGACGAAGCGCCGCTGGAGCCGGCTCAGCTCCTCGAGCTGGCGGATCTGCTTCTGCAGGTTGCTGGCCATCTGGTTGAAGGACGTCGCGAGCCGGGCAAGGTCGTCCTCGCCCGTCACCCGCAGGCGTTCTTGCAGGTGGCCGGCCGCGAGCCGCTCGGCGACCCGACGAGCCATCCGCACCGGGGTCACCACCTGACGTGCGACCACCCACGCCAGACCGGCGACGAGCAGGAGCAGCAGCGCACCGGCGGTCACCAGCGCGCGTCCGACGAGGGCGAGCGTCTCGCGTTCCTCGTCGAGGGAGTAGACGTAGTAGAGCGTGTAGGTGTTGTTGTCGGCCGGCAGGGTCACCTGGCTGCCGACCACGATCCCCGGCCCCTCCGGGAAGCCCGGGATCTCGCGGGTCGTCTCGATGCTGGTGAATGCCCACGCGGTCGTCGCGGTGCCTTCGAAGTGTCGCTGCAGCGACTCGGGGACGCTCTGCGTGTCGAGGCCCTGGGTGAACTTCGCGCCACCACCGGAGAGCCGGCCGCCCGCATCGACGGCCGGCGACAGGATCGCGGCGAACCCGCGCGAAGCGCCTCGGTTGATGATCGGCAGGATCAGGTCGTCCAGCTGCCCGGAGGTGTCCACGTCGATCCCCGGGGCCGCGGACAGCTTCTTGCGGGCATCGGCCGTCTCGTTCTCCGCCTCGGCGACCACCTGGTCGACGCGGTTGTCGACGAGGCCGTCGCGGGTCTGCTGCATCAGGAAGGCGCCGACGATCCCGACGACGATCGCGGAGAGCAGCACCGTGCTGGCGACGACGCGGGCCTGGATGGAGCGACGCCAGAACGTGAGGGCGCGGCGGACGGCGTGACTTGCGCGATCCAGCGGCGTGCTCGCCGAGGGCACTGCCAACGGTGTGGACATGGTCGGCCTACGCCGTACCAGCCTTGTATCCCACACCCCGGACCGTCACGACGATCTCGGGGTTCTCCGGGTCGTGCTCGACCTTCGACCGCAGGCGTTGGACGTGCACGTTGACCAACCGGGTGTCGGCGCTGTGGCGATAGCCCCACACCTGCTCGAGCAGCACCTCGCGGGTGAAGACCTGCCACGGCTTGCGGGCCAGGCAGACCAGCAGGTCGAACTCGAGGGGCGTCAGGTTGACCGCCTTGCCGACGCGGGTCACGGAGTGCCCGGCCACGTCGATGTTGAGGTCGCCGATGGTCAGTGTCTCGTTGGTGGGCGCGTCGTTGCGCCGGACCCGGGCCCGGATGCGGGCGACGAGCTCCTTGGGCTTGAACGGCTTCACGACGTAGTCGTCGGCGCCGGACTCCAGCCCGAGGACGACGTCGATGGTGTCGCCCTTGGCCGTCAGCATGACGATCGGCACGCCGGACTCGGCGCGGATCTCCTTGCAGACGTCGATGCCGTCCTTGCCCGGGAGCATCAGGTCCAGGAGCACCAGGTCAGGACGGAAGCTGCGGAAGGCTTCGAGAGCCTCGTCGCCACGAGTGACGATCCGGCTGTCGAAGCCTTCCTGGCGCAGCACGATGGACAGCATCTCGGCGAGCGACGAATCGTCGTCCACCACCAGAACGCTGCCCCTCGTGGGCTGCTCGGTCGTACTCATACGGGCAAGTCTGCCTCAGTAGCGGTACTGGTCGGACTTGAACGGGCCTTCTACCGGCACGCCGAGGTAGTCGGCCTGCTCCTGGGTGAGGGTGGTCAGCTCGACACCGAGGGCGTCGAGGTGCAGCCGGGCGACCTCTTCGTCGAGGTGCTTGGGCAGCACGTAGACGCCGACGGGGTACTCCTCGAGCTTGGTGAAGAGCTCGATCTGCGCCAGCACCTGGTTGGTGAAGGAGTTCGACATGACGAAGGACGGGTGGCCGGTCGCGTTGCCGAGGTTGAGCAGACGACCCTCCGACAGCACGATGACCTTCTTGCCGTCCTCGAAGATCCACTGGTGGACCTGCGGCTTGATCTCGTCCTTGACGATGCCCGGGATCTTGGCCAGGCCGGCCATGTCGATCTCGTTGTCGAAGTGGCCGATGTTGCCGACGATCGCCTGGTGCTTCATCTTCTCGAAGTGCTCGACCTTGATGATGTCGAAGTTTCCGGTCGTGGTGATGAAGATGTCGGCGGTCTCGACGACCGACTCGAGGCGCTTGACCTCGTAGCCGTCCATCGCTGCCTGCAGTGCGCAGATCGGGTCGATCTCGGTGATGATGACGCGCGCACCCTGGCCGCGGAGCGACTCGGCGGAGCCCTTGCCCACGTCGCCGTACCCACACACGACGGCAACCTTGCCGCCGATCATGACGTCGGTGCCGCGGTTGATGCCGTCGATCAGGGAGTGGCGACAGCCGTACTTGTTGTCGAACTTCGACTTGGTGACGGAGTCGTTGACGTTGATCGCCGGGAAGAGGAGCGAGCCCTCCTTGAAGCGGTCGTAGAGGCGGAGCACGCCGGTGGTGGTCTCCTCGGAGACACCCTTGATCTCGTTGGCGATGTTGGTCCAGCGCGTCGAGCTGGTCTCGAGCGAGCGAGCCAGGACGCGCAGCACCTCCTTGAACTCCTCGTTCTCGGTGGAGTCCTGGCCGGGAACCTTGCCGGCCTTCTCGAACTCGACACCGAGGTGCACGAGCATCGTGATGTCGCCACCGTCGTCGAGCAGCATGTTGGGGCCGATGACGTTGCCGTCGGCGTCCTTGAAGTCGAAGACCTTCTCGGCCTCGTCCCAGTACTCCGCCAGGCTCTCGCCCTTCCACGCGAAGACGGGGGTGCCCTTCGGGTCCTCGGCAGTGCCACCGGTCTCGGGGCGGCCGACGACGACCGCGGCAGCGGCGTGGTCCTGGGTCGAGAAGATGTTGCAGGTGGCCCAGCGGACGTCGGCGCCGAGCGCGACGAGCGTCTCGATGAGGACACCGGTCTGGATCGTCATGTGCAGCGATCCGGCGACCCGCGCGCCCTTGAGCGGCTGCGCTTCGCCGTACGTCGTGCGAAGCGAGACGAGGCCCGGCATCTCGTGCTCGGCGAGGGTGAGTTCCTTGCGGCCGAAGTCCGCGAGGCTGAGGTCGGCAACCTTGAAGTCCATCGTGTCTCCTGAAGTTTGTGGAGCGCGCCTGCGCCGCACATCTGTGCATCGTCGGGATCTCCCGCGCGGACACCAGAAAGCCTAGGACGGGCCTCTCGGATTCACAGAATCCTTGAGGGGCTGCGGAGCGAGCTGTCAGTGAGCGGCCTTCTCGGCCTTCCCGTGGCCGAACGGCAGCACGTGCATGGCCGCCACCACGACGAAGCCGACGACGACACCGACGATGGCCGAGAGCACGGTGTTGGTGAGCCAGCCGGCGACCGCGCCGACGGAGCCGAGGGCGTGGTGGACCTCCTCCTCGAGGTGGTGCACCCAGCCGTACGGCGC
>JBDSPC010000482.1:0-4097 GCA_039914485.1 Nocardioides sp. | reverse complement strand
CGGTGAGCTGTTCGTCCAGCTCGGTGAAGGGCAGACCGCCGCGCTTCTCGGTCAGATAGAGGTTGCCGAAGACGGTCCCGCGGATGCGCACCGGCATCCCGAGGAACGAGTTCATCGGCGGGTGGTTGGCCGGGAAGCCGACGGATCGCGGGTGGGCGGTGAGATCGACGAGGCGCAGGCCCTCCGGCTCGGTGATGATCACGCCGAGGATGCCGTCGCCCGTCGGCAGGTCGCCGATCAATGCCCGCGTTGCCTCGTCGATGCCGGTGGTGAGGAACTCGACGAGTCTTCCGTCGCTTCCCAGCACGCCCAGTGCGCCGTACTGCGCATCCGTGAGCTGGGTGGCCGCCGTGACGATGCGGGTCAGCACGCTGGTGAGGTCGAGGTCGCTGGCGATGGCTGACACGGCGTCGAGCAGGGCCTGGGCAGGTCCGGTCAGCGCCGAATCATGGCTGGGGGGTTCGGGGGCGGTCACCGGCCCAGTGTGGCCTGTTGTCCAGCCGCTTCACATGACGCGGTGGACGGGCAGGTCCTGCTCGAGGTCCCAGCCGGCTCCGAGGCGGCGTCCGGTGACCTCGGTCAGCGGGATCCGCAGGAACAGGGAGCGGCTGCCTCCGGCCCACGGGCGCGGCACGACCTTGACCAGGGTGCTCAACTCCTCCGGGTCCTCGACCGCCGCGGCGCGTCCGCGCACCACGACGCTCCAGCCGTGGTGCCGCGGGTGGTCGAAGTGGTCGATCTCGAAGGCCAGGAGACTGTCGCGGCCATAGGTCCCGAGCACGCTGTACGGCGACGTGCAGACGACGACATCGCCGCGGCTGATCGCATAGTTCAACGGGAGGATGTGCGGTCCGGTGGGCGTCGCGATCGCCACGCGACCGACCACGCCCAGGCGCAGGAGCCCCTCGCACTCGCTCCGGCTCAACTCCAACAGGTCGGTCATGACCCACCTCTCCCTTGTCGTTGCCTCCATGGTTCTCGGAGGGGCGGATGTCAGGCAGGGCCGTTGGTCCCGACCGGGAGGTCCAATGCGCCTCAGGCAAGCCCGAGCGCGGCCTCCAGCTTGTCGAGCTCCTCGCCGGAGTGGACGGCGATGCGCTGGAGCGACGGGATCGAGTCGCGGCAGCCGGTGTAGCCGACGTTGAACATGCCGTCGTAGGAGACGGCCGTGACGTTGAGGGCCTGGCCGTTGAAGAGCAGGCTCACCGGGAAGAACTCCTCGAGCCGTGATCCGTCGAGGTAGCGCGTCTCGGCCGGTCCGGGCACGTTGGAGATCACCAGGTTGGAGGCGGGTGCGCCGCGACCGCCGAAGCCGAAGATCGCCTGCGACAGGAACGGCATCATCAGCGCGGTGGTGTAGACGTCCATGGCCATGCCACCGACCTCGGGCAGGCGCTCCTTGCCGAGACGGGTGGAGGACTTGATCAGCTCGATGCGCTCGACCGGGTCCTCGATGTCGGTGCCCAGCATGGCGTAGAGGAACGTGATCGCGTTGCCGACCTTGGCGCCCTCACCGGGACGCACGGACACCGGCACATTGGCCGTCAGCGACTGCACTGGCAGCTTGTCCTGCTCGAGCAGATAGGTGCGCAGGGCGCCGCCGGTGATGGCGAGGAAGACGTCGTTGAGGCTGCCGTCGGCGGCCTTGGCGACGGCCTTCAGCCGCTCGATGGAGTAGGTCTGCGTGGCAAACCGGCGGGGCGTGTGGATGCGGCCGTTGAAGATGGACTTCGGTGCGCGGAAGGGCGCGGCCCGCTCGTCGTCACCGAGACCGGTCGCGGTCTCCAGGTAGGTGCGCCCCAGGGAGGTGGCGACCCCGACCGTGTCCTTCCCGGCTTCCACGATCCCGCCGACGAACGACGACGGCTCCGACCGGGCGAGGTCGCGTGGCGGCCTCACGATCCCTGACTGGTCGGGTCCGTGAGTGCCGACCGCCCAGGGTGGCAACATGTCCCGCGACTCCGGGTCCGTGGAGAGCATCCGCTTGAGCAGCCGGATGCCGCCGACGCCGTCGAACTGCGAGTGGTGGGCCTTGAAGTACAGCGACCAGCGCCCTTCCTCCAGCCCTTCGATGACGTGGCACTCCCACAGCGGGTAGCGACGATCCATCTTGGCGCTGTGCAGCCGCGAGATCAGCACGCCGAGCTCGCGCTGCGACCCGGGAGCGGGCAGCGCCGAGTGCCGCAGGTGGTAGTCGAGGTCGATCCTGTCGTCGGGCACCTCGACCCAGCTGGGAACCGGCAGCGTCTTGAAGAGGTAGTTGAACTGCGGTGCGAAGGTCTGCACCCCACGCCACCGCGCCACCAGGTCGGCCACGAAGGTGGGTTGCCCTGCGGGCACGGACAACGTCGCCAGCATCCCCACCTGCATGGGCGTCTTGTCCTTCTCGGCGAAGAGCCAGGCCGAGTCGTTGATCTTGAGCAGCTTGCGAGCCACGTGGGTTCCCTGACGTCTGAGGTGTTCGCGACAGTAACGACGCAGAGCCGTACGGGTGACGTCTTGAGGATCGGACTAGCGTGGAGCCCGTGACTCAACCCACCATCGCCACTCTTGGCGAGCTCCGCGCCTCCGGCCACGAGCTCACGCCGCTTCGCGTCGAGCTCCGCAACAACCTCTTGGCCCGCCTCCGCGACGGCGTCGACCCGTGGCCGGGCCTGCACGGCTTCGCCGACACCGTCATCCCGCAGCTCGAACGCGCCCTCATCGCCGGCCACGACCTCGTCCTCCTCGGCGAGCGCGGCCAGGGCAAGACCCGCCTCCTGCGCTCGTTGGTCGGGCTGCTCGACGAATGGACCCCGGTCATCTCCGGCTCCGAGCTGGGGGAGCACCCCTATGACCCGATCACCATCTCCTCCCAGCAGTCGCTTGCGGCGTACGGCGACGAGCTGCGCATCTCCTGGCGCCACCGCGACGAGCGCTACTCCGAGAAGCTCGCCACCCCCGACACGAGCGTGGCCGACCTGATCGGCGACGTCGACCCGATGAAGGTGGCCGAGGGGCGCTCGCTCGGTGACCCGGAGACGATCCACTTCGGACTGATTCCCCGCTCCCACCGCGGGATCGTGGCGATCAACGAGCTGCCCGACCTCGCCGAGCGCATCCAGGTCGCGATGCTCAACGTGATGGAGGAGCGCGACATCCAGATCCGCGGCTACGTGCTGCGGCTGCCCCTCGACGTGCTCGTCGTGGCGTCCGCCAACCCCGAGGACTACACCAACCGCGGACGCATCATCACCCCGCTCAAGGACCGCTTCGGCGCCGAGATCCGCACGCACTACCCGCTCGAGGTCGTCGACGAGATCGCGGTGATCCGGCAGGAGGCCGACCTCGTCGCCGAGGTGCCCGACGTGCTGATCGAGATCCTCGCCCGGTTCACCCGCAACCTGCGCGAGTCCAGTGCCGTCGACCAGCGCTCGGGTGTGAGCGCGCGGTTCGCGATCGCCGGCGCCGAGACGATCGCCGCCGCCGCGTTGCACCGCGCGACCGTCAACGGCGAGGACCTCGCGGTCGCTCGCGTGGTCGACCTCGAGACGGCCGTCGAGGTGCTCGGCGGCAAGATCGAGTTCGAGACCGGGGAGGAGGGCCGCGAGAGCGAGGTCCTGACCCACCTGTTGCGTACGGCGATCGCCGAGGCCGTCAGGGGACACTTCCGCGGCCTCGACCTCGGCCTGCTCGTCGAGGCCGTCGAGGACGGCGCCACCATCGCGACGAGCGGCACGACGACCGCGCGCCAGTTCCTGTCCGGGTTGCCCGTGCTCGGCGAGTCGGAGGTCTACGACGACATCGCTGCCCGCATCGACGCCGCCAACGACGGCGAGCGCGCGTGCGCGATCGAGCTCGCGCTCGAGGGGCTCTACCTCGCCCGCCGCGTCGGCAAGGAGACGGACGGAAAGGACACCGTCTACGGATGAGCCGCTACCGGAAGTACGACGGTGGCGACCCGCTCGCCCCGCCGGTCGATCTCGCCGAAGCGCTGGACGCCATCGGTCAGGAGGTGATGGCCGGCTATTCGCCCGAGCGCGCGATGCGCGAGTTCCTGCGCCGCGGCGGCAAGGACCAGCAGGGGCTGGACGACCTCGCGCGACGCATCGCCGAGA
>JBDSPC010000455.1:0-9798 GCA_039914485.1 Nocardioides sp. | reverse complement strand
GCCAAGATGGCCGTGCAGACGCTGGCGCTCAACCCGCAGGCCACCTCGCCCGACCACCTCTTCGAGCGCCATTTCACCCGCAAGCACGGACCGGGGGCCTACTACGGCAACCCCGACCGAGCGCTTCCCAGCCCCCGTCGTTTCGCATCCCCAGTGAACTCTCTGCGCCATCGGCTCACCATCGACTCCGCCGTCACACGCTCCGCTGCCGGAGCCGCAACCTCGATGGAGTGACAAGACTTTCCGGGCGAGAGGGTCGTGGATGGAGTTCAGTCGGGGCATCGCCTCGACCCACCGCGCTACCGGCGTCGGCCGATCGTCGACTTCGTGAACGACAGTCATGCAGCTAGACGTGCCGCGACCGTGACCTTGAAGTAGCCGGCGCGGCGCGATCCTCGTTACCAATCCAAGGCGGGCGCCAACTCGAAGTACCTGTGTCAACAGTGAGGTGACGTACCCGGTGGCCGCTGGGTGTTCCGGATTCGACAACGAGGGGGTGGATCAGTGCGCATGTCAGCACGTGCCACCTCGGCCCGATCCGGGACGGAGGTCCCTGCCCAAACGCGACAGCATCGGCCACGTCCGCCCGGCCCCGGCGGACAGCAGGGCGCGACGATACTGATCATCGATGACCACGCGATGTTCGCCGAGACCATGCAGTTCGCGTTGCTTCGTCACGGACACGACGCGCTGGTGCTGTCGTTGACTGAGTGGGGCGGCTCGATGGCCACGCTGAGAGCTGCTGCCCTGAGTTGCCAGGCTCACATCGTGTTGCTCGACCTTGATCTCGGTCAGTTCGGTGATGGCATCGAGCTCATCGCTCCCCTGGCTCAGGCCGGCGCGAACGTCGTGGTCGTGACGGCATCGACAGATCAAGGTCGCTGGGGAGCATGCGCGCGCTTGGGTGCGAGGAAAATAGTGTCGAAGAATCTGCCGCTCCGAAACACGCTGAGCATCGTGCGAAGGATCCACCAGGGTCTGCCGGTGATGAACGGCGAGGAGCTTGAACGACTGCTCGGCGCATTGCGCAACGGGCGGATGTTCACCGACGATGCACGGCGCCGCCTGGAGCTTCTGAGCCCGCGCGAGAGGCAAATCCTTGGTGCACTGATCAAGGGCCGACACGTGCACGAGATCGCGCGGAACGATGTCGTCTCCGAGGCGACAGTGCGAACGCAGCTCAAGTCGATCCGCGGCAAGCTCGAGGTCACGTCTCAACTGGAAGCGGTTGGTCTGGCCAACAGCGTCGGCTGGCATGCGTCGTGAAGTGGTGTCGCGGCGGGACGGGTCATCACGCGGCGCCGAACGACCGTAACGTGGCGCGCCCACCGGCCATCCGTTGTCCGGGGACGCCAATAGGCGGCGAACTGGGGCACCTCGCACCTCGCACGTCGGCTGAGGCGCCGTCCAACCCCGCCCGCCTCAGACGAACGTCGGGAACGTCGGAGCTGCCAGCGGTCCACTGGACCGATCCCGCGCCACCTCGTAGCCATGCGCGATCTCGATGAGTGCGCCCTCGCTGGCCGCGGTGCCCCAGATAGAGACGGCCACCGGCAGGCCGGCGGCGATCTCGCTCGGGACGCTGACCAAGGGATAGCCCGCGATCGCGGTGGGCGAGCTGCAGGCGCCGGCGAAGGTCTCGGCGTTGACGAGGTCGATCGGGCACGCAGGCGGGTAGGACGGAGTGACCAGCGCGTCCAGCCCGTGCTCGCGCAGCACCCGGTCGATGCCTCCGCTGCGGGTGGCTTCAACGCCCCGCGAACGCGCCGCGAGGTGCTCGGGACTCCCGGCTAGCGGGCCGGCCAGAGCCTGCTCGAAGAGCGACTGGCCGAAGTGCGCGAGCTCGGTCTCCGAGTGGGCGCGGTTGAAGTCGACGATCTCTTGCAGCGTGCGGGGCAGGTCGCCGGTGCGGGTCGAGAGATAGTCCGCGACACCGGCGCGGAACTCCGCCAGCAGCACGAGCAGCTCGTCGTCGGAGACCTCGTTGCCATACGAGGGCAGGTCGGTGTGGTCGACGATCGTGGCGCCCTCAGCGGCGAGCAGGCCCAAGGCCCGCTCGGCAGCCGCGTCGGCGTGCGGTGAGTATCCCCAGTAGGTCGCGCGCGGCACCCCGATCCGCTTGCCCGCCAACCGGCCGGTGACAGCGTGCTCGGCGTAGTTGTGGCCGTCCGCGGCGAGCACCGTCAGCAGCGACGCCGCGTCGCGGACGGTCATGGACATCGGCCCCGGCGAGTCCTGGGAGCTGGAGATGGGCACCGCGCCGCTGGTGGGGACGGTGCCGACCGTCGGTTTGATGCCGACGCAGCCGTTGAACGCTGCCGGGCAGGTGATCGAGCCGTCCGTCTCGGTGCCGATGGCGAAGGGCGCAAGGCCGGCCGCCACGGCGGCGCCGCTGCCCGAGCTGGATCCACCCGCGGACCGGTTCAGCCCATACGGGTTGCGGGTCAATCCGCCGTACGTGCTCCAACCCGACGTCGACGACTCGTCGCGGATGTTGGCCCACTCGGACAGGTTCGTCTTGCCGAGGACGACCATGCCGGCGTCCCGCAGCCGCTGGACGAGCGGCGCGTCGCGGGTGGGTGGTGGTGCGCCGGCCAGCGCCAGCGACCCCGCGGTCGTCGGCAGGTCGTGGGTGTCGATGTTGTCCTGGACCACTGCGGCTTGACCGTGGAGCGGTCCCCGAGCGCCGTGCTCGGGGTCAACAGGGCCGGTTCGACCCAGCCACGAGCTCGCTGACCCGGCCGGCGAGACGGTCGTCGAAGGCCCCGGCGGGCGCCCGCCAGGACCAGTTGCCCGCGGAGGTGCCGGGGGTGTTCATCCGGCCTTCGTTGCCAAGGCCGAGGAGGTCCTGGGCGGGCACGACGGCCAGGCGGGCGCGTGAGTGCAGGGCGAGCCGGATCAGCGCCCAGGGCATCGGCTCGTCGGGATCGACGAGGAAGGAGCGCACCTGCTCGCAGGTCTCCTCGTCGAGCTGCTGCCACCAACCGAGTGTCGTGTCGTTGTCGTGGGTGCCGGTGTAGACGACGCTCTGCTCCTCGTGCTGGCCGGGCAGGTGGAGGTTGTCGTCGTCGCCGTCGAAGGCGAACTGCAGCACCTTCATCCCCGGCAGTCCGAAGCGGAGACGCAACGCGTCGACCTCCGGGGTGATGACGCCGAGGTCTTCGGCCACCAGCGACCCGGGACCAGCGCTGGCCACGAGGGCGGACAGGAGGTCGGCGCCGGGTCCGGTCACCCACTCACCGTCCCGGGCGGTGGCTGCGTCGGCCGGCACGTGCCAGGCCGCCTCGAGGCCTCGGAAGTGATCGATGCGGACCAAGTCGAAGAGCTCGCGCTGGCGCGCGATCCGGCGGCGCCACCAGCCGAACCCGCCGGCCGCCATCGCGTCCCAGTCGTAGTGCGGGTTGTCCCAGCGCTGCCCGTCGGCCGAGAAGTAGTCGGGCGGGCACCCGGAGACGGTGATCGGACGACGGTCCTCGTCGAGGTGGAACTGCTCGGGCGATGCCCACACGTCGGCGCTGTCCAGGGACACGAAGATCGGCAGGTCCCCGAACATGAGCACGCCCTTCGAGGCGGCGTAGTCCCGGAGGCGGGCCCACTGCACCGAGAAGACCCACTGCTCGAACCGCAGCATCTGCTTCCGGTCGCCCAGCGGTGCCAGCGCCTCGGCGACAGACGCCGCGTCGCGGTCCCGAAGCCCGGGCGCCCAGGACGGCCAAGGAGCGAGGTCGTGCAGCTCGCGGAGGGCGGCGTATTCCACGAAGGGCTCGAGCCAGTCGGCCTGAGCCGCACCCCACGACGAGAAGTCGGACCGCTGCTGCGCCGTCAGACCCGAGGGATCCTCGAGGCCGTGGGCGGACTGGTGCTCCGTGCTGATGAGGTCCGTGTTGCCTGCCATCGCCGACAGCGCGTTGTACGGCGACCCCTCGGCCGGATGCGTCGGCGCGAGCGGGAGGAGCTGCCAGACGGAGCAGCCGGCGTCGGCGAGGAAGTCCACGAACCGGTAGGCCTCGTCGCCCAGGTCGCCGGCGGGCCCCGGTCCGGGGAGGGACGTCACGTGCAGGAGGACCCCTGCACGACGACGGTCGAACGGCAGTTCTCGCTTCGCCATGTCACTCCCTCCGGACGCGGTGCCAGCGACCATATCTCCCGGCCTTTACCGCTTCGCAGGGGCAGCCGGGCGCCGCAACGCAAGAGGGAGCGTCGCCACGGCGATCGCGCCTGCCACCAAGAACGCGGTGGCGAAGGACGTGAGTCCAGCGATCACCCCGACGGCCACCGAGCCCAGCGCCGTGCCCGCGTCGAAGCCGACGTTCCACACGGCGCTCGCGAGGTTGTGGTGCCGACGCGAGACGGAGGTGAAGGAGATCAGGAGCGTCAGGTTCTGTAGCCCGCCGTAGCTGAGGCCGACCAGAAGCATGGCGACCAGGAAGGTGACGGTGCGAAGGCTGTCGGAGTCCGCGACCGACCAGGCCACGAGCGCCATCCCCACCCCGGTGAGCGGGACCAGGGGGACGAGGAAGCGCTGAGCGCCGTAGCGGTCGGCGTACACCCCGATCCGCCAGCGGCTGAGCGCAGCCGACAGGCCCATCAGGAACAGGCCGGCTGCCGCGACCGAGGCGCTGTCGACCATCTGCGGCGTGAACGTGATCACCGCCCCGCCCGCCAGGGTGACCGCCAGCAACAGCAGCATGGGCCGGAGCAACCGTCGATACGCGGCTGCCTCGGGGTCGCTCGGGTCGGACGGCGCGATGGTGTCGGGGTGCAGGTCCGGTGCACTGAGGTGGAGTGCCGACGCCAGGCGGAGTGCGGCCGGGATGCCGACGAGCGGGAGCGCGCTCACGGTGAACGCCACCGCATAGCTGAGGCTCTCGGCGATCCATGGTCCGGCAGGCAGGAGGACGAGGTTCGGCAGGGCGACGGCCAGGCCGTAGGCCCCGATCGCCTCCCCGCGGCGTTCGGCGCTCACCAGCGCGGCGACGGCTGCGCTCCCGGTGACCGTGAGGACACCGAAACCAACCCCGCGGACCGCCGAGAGTCCGAGGACCACGCCGAGTCCGTCGCTGAGGGACAACAGGACGCCCGGCACACCCAGCAGCACCAGGCCCACGGCGAGCACCGGCCCCCACCCGAAGCGCCGCAGGGCGCGCGGGATGAGCAGTTGGGTGAGCACGGTGAACAGGAGGAGCACGCCGTTGACGAGCCCGGACCCGGCGGTGGTCGCCCCGCCTTCGACCGCCCACAGCGGGGCGACCGTGAGGAGCACCGCGTATCGCGAGAATCCCGCGCACGTCATCACCATCAGGGCCGTCATGCCCGGTTCACGCCAGATCGGACCCCGCACGCTCACGGCCGGCAGACTATCGGCGCGTCCCGGCCCGGAGACCGATCGCCACCCTCCAGACGCAGCGCCGCCCGGGTCCCGTCACGGGACCCGGGCGGCGCTGTCGTGCGTCAGCGGTGGACCTTCACCTTCACCTTCGCGGAGTCGGACGCAACGGAGTCGGACCCGGCGTAGGACACCTTGACCGTGTGCTTCCCGGCGGCGAAGAGGAGGCGCAGGGTGGCCTTCTCGTCGTCCAGGCGCATGCGGCGTACGACCTTGCCGTCCAGCCGGACGACGACCTTGCCGGCCGCCCCCACGGCTGCGGGGGTGGTCGCCACCCGCACTGTCACCTTGGTGCGCTCGCCGGCCGGCGGAGTGCGGTCGGCAAGCTGGAGACGGACCTTCGACGGCGTCTTCGCGACGGGTCCGGTGTCCGCGGAACGGGCGACGCCGGGCGCAGCGCCCGCGTTGCTCGCGGTCACCTGCACGGCGATCCGGTGACCGACGTCGTCGCGACCCAGGGCGAAGCTCGCGCCCGTCGCCCCCGGCACCGGGACCCCGTCACGCAGCCATTGGTGCGCGAAGGACAGACCGGGCTGGTCCCACGATCCCGAGGTGGCCGTCAGCGTCCGGCCCACGGCAGGGGTGCCGGCGACGACCGGTGAGCCGGTCGCAGTCGGTGCCGTCGGACCCGGCGTCGTCGGGGTCGTCGGGGGAGTGGTGGGCGGGGTGGTCGGCGGAGTGACCGGTGGAGTGACCGGTGGGGTCGTCGGCGCCGCCGCGACCTCGAGCCGGTCCTCGGCCGATGCGTTGCCGGCGACGTCCGTGGCGCGGAAGTCGACGACGTGCGCGGCCCCGTCGAGGGCCACCGGGGTGGTGTAGGCCAGCCACGCCCCACCGTCGAGGCGATAGTCGACGACGGCGACACCCGAGTCGGCGTCGTCGGCCGCGAGGGTGACCACGCGGTCGGAGACGCTGCCGGTCACCGTCGGGAGGACGGTGTCGACCTTGACCGAGCGGGTCTGGGTCGGGCTCCACCGGCCGAGCTCGTCACGCACCCGGTGCTCGATGGCATAGGTGCCGGCAGGCAGTGCGACGGGTGCGGTGTACGCCGCCCACGCGCCACCGTCGAGGCGAACCTCCGCCTCGGTGCCCTCCGCGAGACCGCTCAGGGAGAAGGTGGCGTCGGCGCCGTACCAGCCCTCGCTGCCGGCGTCGGAGACGGTGACCTGCGGGAGGGTCCCGCTGAACGCGACCGAGTCGACGCTGCTCAGCGTCGGGACGACCTTCTGGATCAGGCCGTCCGGACCGAAGGTGAGCCGGTCGATCGTGGTCTCCCGGTGCGTCCCGTCACCGCCCGGAATGGCGAAGCGGTGATAGGCGATGTACCACTCGTCGGTGCCCGGCACCTGCACGATCGAGCTGTGGCCGGTGCCGAGGATGCCCTGCGAGGCGTCCTTCTCCAGGATCACGCCGCGGTAGGTCCACGGTCCGGTGGGGCTGGTGGAGGTGGCGTAGCCGACGCGGTAGTTGGGCGAACCGGTGTCGTCGATCGCGTAGGTCAGGTGGTACATCCCGGCGCGGTAGTTCATGAACGAGCCCTCGCGGAAGTCCGTGAGCCCGGACATCGCCGAGATGGTGCCCGGCTTGAGGGAGACCATGTCGTCGGCGAGCTCCGCCATCACCGGCTGGCCGTTGCCCCAGTAGAGGTAGTACTTCCCCGACACGGGGTCGTGGAAGGCGGCCGGGTCGATCGCCTGCCCGGAGGTGACGGCCTCGTTGTTGAGGATCATCGCCTCGGGCTGCGCCGTGAACGGACCCGTGGGGCTGTCCGCGACCGCGACGCCGATCGTCTTGCGGTTGAGCGCCGCGTTGTGGCCGGAGAAGTAGAAGTAGAACTTCCCGCCACGCTCGATGATCGTCGGCGCCCAGGCGTTGCCTGAGGCCCACGGCACGTCGCCGTTGGCGCCGTCGAGGGTCAGGAACGGCTCCTCCGAACGCGTCCAGGTCTCAAGATCGGGCGAGCTCCAGACGTAGAAGTCCTTGCCGCCCCAGCCGGGGACGCCGTCCGTGGTCGCGTAGATGTAGTAGACCCCGTCGAAGACCGCGATGTTCGGGTCGGCGTAGAGACCCGGCAGCACCGGCGAGCGCATCTCGACGGCCTTGACCGTCCAGACCCGGCTCTCGGAGCCGTTGGTGACGGTCAGCGCGACCGGCGCGGTGTGGTCGGCCGGCCCGTCGGGGGAGACGGTGGCGCCGGACACGACGGTGTACGTCGGGTCGAGAGCCGTCAGGTCCGTGCCCGGCTCGACCGGCAGGGTGATGGTCCCCGTGGCGGAGTCGATGATCGCCGGGACCTTGAGCGAGTCGAGCTCCACGCCCAGCACGTCGGTCGGGGCGGCGGCCAGCTCGGCCACCTCCGCGCCGGAGAGCGCGCGGGAGTAGAGACGGAAGTCGCGCACCTTGCCGCGGAGCCGGTTGTCGCCTGCGTACGCCGATCGGCCGATGTAGTTGGCGGTGGTGACGCCGTCCCCGATGTCGCCGGGGCGGTGGGTGACATTCGCGTTGCGGGCGACCTGGCGGCCGTCGAGGTAGAGCGTCGAGACGCCGTCGCCCAACGTGTAGGTGAGCGTCTTCCACGCACCGCGAGCGAGCGCGGCGCCGGACGTCATGCCCTGCTCGGTGGTCCAGTTGCCCGACGCGATCGCCGCCCGGTAGGTGCTGTTGCCGGTGGCGAAGAGGTATCCCTTGCCGACACCGTCGGTGCCGGTGTTGCCGAGGTTCCACACGAAGTAGTTGCCGGACTGGGCCGGGTCGACCCAGACCTCGGTCGAGACGGTGATGTCGTCCAGGCCGCTCATCATGTTGTCCGGGAGCTTCACGTGGCCGGTCGAGCCGCCGAGCGTGAGCGCGCCGTCGGTGAAGGACGCGTCACCGGTGACCGTGCCGTCGTAGTCGTGGCCGCTGACGTCCTCGGCGTTCCCGGTCAGGGGTAGTGGGCGACCAGGCCGTCCTCGGTGCTCTGCACCGGGGGCGGCGGGGCCGGGAGGTCGGCGCGCAGGGCGTCGAGCTCGGCCTGGGTGACCGGCAGCACGGTGCCGTGGCGGGGGCTGGCAGGCAGCTTGTAGTCGGCCGGCACCTTCCAGTCGGGGGCCTCGAGGTCGTTGGTGGTCAGCGGGATGTAGCCGCGACCGCCGTACTCGTCGACGAAGAGGTAGTACTGACCGCCGGACGTGTCACCGGGGTTGCGCTTGAAGACGGTCGGTCCCTCGACGGCCGAGGTGCCAGCGTCGCGGCCGATGCAGCCGTCCTGGAACGCCCAGGCCTTGGCGCCGACGAGGTCGGGCTCGGTCAGGCTGTCGTTCTTCTCCTGGATGATGTCGGAGCAGCCGGTGCTGCCGGCGCCCTCGTCCTTGGTGAAGCGGTAGTAGGTGTCGCCCTCCTTGATGACGGTCGTGTCGATACGCGAGGACCCGACGTCCTGCCAGACCTTGGCCTCGCTGAAGGTGACGAAGTCACGGGTCGTGGCGTAGAGCATCTTGTTGTACGTGCTGCCGGTGTGGCCCGGGTCGTTCTCGGCGTAGAGCTTCGACGCCCAGAAGACGACGTACTGCTGCAGGTCCTCGTCCCAGTAGGCCTCCGGCGCCCAGGTGTTGCCTGCGGTCGGCGGGGACACCAGCACGTGGCGCTGCTCGGACCAGTTCTGGAGGTCGGTGGACTCCCAGATCTCGAGGTAGCGGCTGCCCTGGCGCTGCGCGCGGTCCCAGTCGCCGTTGCGGCCGATCGAGAGGTCGGTGGCGATCAGGAAGAACCGGTCACCCTCGGGGGAGCGGATGAGGAACGGGTCGCGCAGACCCAGCTCGCCGTACGTCGACTCGAGCACCGGCTGGCCGCCGTTGAGCTCGTCCCAGCGCAGGGCGTTGTTGCCGCGGCTGGCCGCGAAGTAGATCTTCTCGCCGGCGATGGAGTTGCCGGTGAAGTAGCTGAACGCGTAGCCGGCGTACGGCGCGAGCGCGGGGGCCTGACGCACGGTGAGCGGGAAGGTGCGGGTGGCGGTCGCGGCGCCCACGGTGACCGTCGCGGTCAGGGTCACGCTGGCGTCGCCGGTGCCGGGCGCCGGACGGTCCACGATGCCGTCGTTCGCGACGATGGCGGGAGCCGACGAGGCCCAGCTGACGCTCGAGGCGTACTTCCCCGTGGTGGGCAGCGTGAGGTGACCGCGTACGTCGTCGGGGTGCACGAGCGTGAGAGCGGCCGCGGCCGCGTCGGCCTTGGACTGGTCGCCCTCGTCGGGCAGGACGATGGCGTCGAAGGTCTTCGTCGAGGTCCCGGAGCCGCGGGTGAGGGTGGCGGTCTGGGTGACCTCCGCGGGGTCGGCGCCGGCGCCCGGCCGGGTGACGACGCCAGCGTTGCTGATCACGGCCGGGGCGCTCGACGCCCAGCTGATGGCCGAGCCGAACGAACCGGTGGTCGGC
>JBDSPC010000429.1:0-4139 GCA_039914485.1 Nocardioides sp. | reverse complement strand
GACGGGCTGGTCGTCGGGGATCACGCTGGTCTCGTTCATGGTCATTCCTTCGGTTGCTGGGTCGGTGTGGTGTTCGTGGGTCACATCGGGCCGCGGCCACCGGCGGGCGCAACGCCTGCCATGACCTCGGTCGAGGTGCCGTCGACGGTGACGGTGTAGGTCGCGCCCTGCTCGATGTCGGCCGACGAGAAGACGACGGAGGCGGAGTCCTTCTCGATCGTGCAGGCCGCCACCTCGGTGCCGTCCGCGTCGGTGATCACGACCTCGGAGCCGGCGCCCGCCGTGCCCGACAAGGCGGTCGCGAGCCAGCCCTGCGCGGAGTCCGTCGAGGGGGCGACCAACATCCCGGAGCTGCCGGTGGCGACCAGGGTGCCGCCGGTGATCTCGAAGGCGCCGTTGACGTCGAGTGCGCCGTTGCCGTCGGTGGTCGGGCCGTAGACCACGATGTCGCCGCCGGTGATGGTGGAGTAGCCATTGGAGTCGAGGCCGTCGCCGCTCGACCACACCTCGAGGGTGCCGCCGTTGATGACGAGGTGGAGTGAGGTGTCGGCCTCCATGCCGCCGCCCATGCCGCCTTGTCCGTCGGTCGCGGCGCTGTCGTCGGAGGTCGAGACGTTGACGCCGTCGTCGGCGGAGTGCAGCTCGATGTCGCCGTCGTCGATGATGATCAGCGAGCCCTCCATGGCCTCGTTGGACTCGGCCACGTCGATCGTGCCGGCCGCGACGAGCACCTGGACGCCCTTGATGCCGTCGTCCTGCGTGGTGACGGTGATGTCGCCGCCCTGGATCAGCACGAAGCCGGAGCCTGCGTCCTCGGTGTTGTCGGACTTGATCCCGTCACCGACCGCGTCGACGGTGATCGTGCCGTCGGTGATCGCCAGGTAGTCCTTGCCGATGATCCCGTCGTCGACCGACGTCACGTCGATGGTGCCGCCGGTGATGACCAGGCCGTCCTTGCCGACGATGCCGTTGTTCGCGTTGCCGGTCACCTTCAGCGAACCGGTGCCGCCGATCGTCAGGTCGGCGGTGGAGTAGAGCGCACCCGTAGGGGCCTCGGCCGTCGTGTCGTCGTACGCCGCAGCGTCGGCCAGCGAGTTGCTCGAACCGTCCGCCAGCACGACCACGACGGACGCCGCATCGACCACGTTGATCGCCGAGGTGGTCGACGAGGTGATCGTCGCGCCGTCGAGGACGAGTCGCACCACGCCGTCGCCGGTGCTGTTGACGACGACCTGGCCGGTGAGGTCGCCGCTGAGGACGTAGGTGCCCGCCGCAGAGATCGTGACGGTGCCGTCCTCGCTGGTGACGGCGTCGCTGTCGGAGTCGGCCGACGAGCCGGAGAGTGTGACGGCGACCGCGTCGGCCTCGTCGTAGGAGATGTCGCCGGTCTCGACCTCGACGTTGTCGGCGAGGGCGTCGTCCACGGTGGTGCCGTCGGTGGCGACGACGCTGGTGGTGGCGCTCGATGAGCTGGTCGTCGGCGTCGTGTCGCTGGCCACCGAGGTGCCGCAGCCGACGAGCAGGGCGGCTGCGAGGGTGCCGGCGAGGGCCTGGCGGAGCTTGGGGAGGCGCATGGGGCGGCCTTTCGATGATCGGATGCCGGTGTCAGCGGCTGGTGGACTCGATGGTGGTCGGCGCACCTGTCGACGAGGTGGGCCGATCTTGTGCGTCTCCTGTGAGGCCTCGCCGGGTCGTGAAGACGAAGCGCTTCTGCGCGGCGAAGCTGGTCGACACCAGCGCGAGCTCGGTCAGCACCTTGGCCGCGAGCAGCGGCAGGCCGAGGCCGGAGAGGCCGCTCAGGAGCAGGTAGTTGAGCCCGAGCAGGCCCGTGGCGAGCACGGCATAGCGAGCCGCGGCTCCGCGGTTGTGGCGCGCGTCGAAGACCAGGCGACGGTTGACCACGAAGTTCACCCCGGCACTGGTCAGGCGGGCGCCGACCACCGACAGCAACAGGTCCCCGGTCAGCGCCTGGAGGGCGAGCAGCATGGCGAAGTCGATGGTGAACGCAGCCAGCGACGAGGCCAGGAACGCCAGCAGGGGCAGGTAGATCCGCACCGAGTCGGCGACCGGCCGGAAGTGCGACGAGCTGTTGTCGTCGAGGTAGATCGTCGCGATCGGCACCGTGTCGAGCGCGATGCCGGCCCGGCCGGCGCGCAGCAGCATCTGCAGCTCGTACTCATACCTCTCGCCCGGTACGCCGCACGCCCACCCGAGCAGGCCGGCCGGCACGCCGCGCAGTCCGGTCTGGGTGTCGACGAGCCGGCTCCTCGTTGCCGCGGTGAAGAGCCAGCGGGTCACGTCGTTGCCGATGCGGCTGCGCAGTGGCACGTGCCCGTCGAACGTCCGAGTCCCGAGCACGAGTCGCCGTACGGATGGATCGGCGGCCAGGCGCTCGCCGATCACGACGATGTCGTCGAGGGCGTGCTGGCCGTCGGCGTCGGCGCAGACGACGGGGGAGCCCGGCACCGTCGCCGCGATGTGCGCGAAGCCGGCCTTGAGCGCAGCGCCCTTCCCGCGGTTGACGGGGAGCGTGATCACGTCGGCTCCCAGAGCACGGGCCTGCTCGAAGAGGGCGGCGTGCGGAGGGCCTGATCCGTCGTCGACGACGACCAATCCCCAGTGTGGACGCGCGGTTCGCAGGTCGGTGAGGGTCTGGAGGAGGGCCGGTCCGGGGCAGTAGGCCGGGACCAGGACCGTCGGCGTCGTCACCCGTCAGCCCTTGACGTAGAGGATGTCGGAGGTGCCGCGCTCGCCGCCGTTGCTCGGCTGGTTGACGACGTCGCCGTCGAAGAACATCGTCGAGGAGCCACCGCCGTCGAGGTTGTAGGCCGTGACCGAACCAAGTCCCTGCATGAGCGTTGCGAGCTCGGTCATCGTGGCGCCCACGCTGTAGCCGCTGTCACGGCCGTCGACGACGACGAGCACGAGGTGGTTGTCGTCGATGACGCCGATGGCCGTGCGCGGTTGGTCGCCCTGGATGGAGTGGTTGCCGAAGTTGGTGTCGACCTCGACGTCGTCGATGCCGTCGAGCACGTCGCCACCGGAGACCAACGCGGGCCCGAAGGACAGGGTGTTCCACACACCCGTGTCGACGAGCGACTGTGCGTCGGTGGCGGTCTCGTCGTAGAGCTCGACGTGGCCGTCGCGGTAGAACGCCAATCCCTCGCGGGCGCCGGAGTCGCGGAAGACGACACCGTTGCGGATCACCATGCCGGTCTCGCGGAAGCCGTAGTAGTCGCCGTTGATGGCGAAGATCGCGCCGTTCTGTTCGGCGATGGCCGACGTCTCGTCGACGATGTTGGTACCGAACGCGTCGCCCGCAAAGGCAGAGCGCAGCACCGTCGCATCGCTGAGCACGAGGTCGGCGACGTAGTAGGTCACCACCTGCGAGCCGCTGCCGGTGCTGACCTTTCGCACGGTGATCGTGGTGCCGTCGGCACTCCAGCTGTCGTCGGTGAGCACGGCCTGCGAGGTGTCGAGCTCGGCGCCGGTGCTGCCCTGCTGGGCTTCGTACGCCGAAGCGTCGGCCACCTCCACGTGGTCGACCACGTAGCGGTCGAGCGCCCACGCGCCGGTGCCGGTCGTGAGCGTGAGTGCAGTGAGGCCGCCTACGAGGAAGCCGCGTCGGGTGGGGGAAGGCATGGGGACTCCTGTCGTCGGTGTCCCTCGACGGTGGGTCGCGTGCCTGTTCGGAGCCTGTGGCGTGCCCGTACGTCCGGTGTGGACGCGTTCACAGGTCAGGCACAGGCGCATCGCAGCGGATCACCAAGCGCGCCGTGTGCCATGGGGCCTTCGAGCAACCCATCCCAGGAGTCCCGATGTCCCAGTACGCAATGCTCGCCGCCGACGTGGTGGCCGTCCTCATCCTCACCTTCGCCCTGTTCGTCCCCCGGCACGGGCGCCGTGAGCTGGTGGTCGCCTTCCTCGGGGTCAACATCGGCGTCGTCGCGGTCACCGCGGCGCTGGGCTCCGGGACGGTCGGGGCGGGCCTCGGCCTCGGCCTGTTCGGCGTGCTCTCGATCATTCGGCTCCGTTCCGAGGAGCTGGCCCAGCACGAGGTGGCCTACTACTTCGCGGCGCTCGCACTCGGTCTGATCGGCGGCCTGCTCTCGGCGCCGAGCTGGCTCTCCGGCGCACTG
>JBDSPC010000424.1:0-3976 GCA_039914485.1 Nocardioides sp. | reverse complement strand
CACCAAAGCCACACCGAGCGCTGTCCTGCTGTCCGTGCTCGAGGGTGGCGGCACACGACATGTTTCTCAGCCTCCGAGGTGTCGTCTGCCGCCACCTTCGCGTCGGCCACTTCGGGAGGTGTTAGTTCGGAGCGGTGACGAGCTGGGGTGTTGCTTCGCGTACGGCGAGGGAAACCGGCTCGCCGACCTTCGTCACGGTTCCGTCGACGGGCCGCCAGTCGGTGTCCTTCGGGCCTTTGAATCGAGCAGACCACGTGGTGTCGACGCTCACCTGGGCTGCCGTGAGCTTCTTCGTGTAGACGTGGGTGATGAAGTCCTCGCCGTCGACGTTCGCGCCCTCGGACCACACCGCGCCGGCAATGGTGGACTCCTGACCGGTGCCGTCGCCGTGCTTCCACAGGAAGTGACTGGGCGTCAGTTCAAGCACCACGTCGATGTTGACCTTGTCGAGGTGAACGGTGACCTGGTGCTTCGCCCCGGGCGTCGACAGAATCGTCTTGAAGTTCACCAGCGTCTGGCCGCCGGGCGGCTGAATGCTGATGGTCGACGCCGGGAGCTCGACCTTCTCGAACGCCTTGAGCACCTCGCCAGGGATGTCCACCGGTGGGGTCGCCTCGGGAGTAGGGGGTGGATCACCTGGCTCGATGCATGTATCGCTCGAGTCCGCTGTGGTCTCGCCGGGCTGGGTTACGAAAATTGTGAAGACGACGCCTCCTTCGCCACATTCGAGTTGCTCGCCCGTTGGACATCCGAATCCGCTGCCGTTTTCCAACGCGTCACCGTGAAGGCAGATCGGTACGTAGACCACGGTCGGCTGCGGCTCAGATGTGTGGCCAATCGCGGTTGCGTCATTTGCGTTGCCGCCAACATTGCCGCCGTCGTTGTTTTCAACAATGCCCACATCTAGCGTGTTGGCGCCGGGAGTCACCGTCGTGTCCTCGTCGTCAGCTTGGGCGCTTGTCGGCGGGAGCATGCAGATCGCCAGCGCAGTCGCAAGAACCATCGATCGGATCATTCGGGGATCACCAACTCGTGCATCAGCCAACTACCGCTGCGCCACTCAAGAGTCGCCGCGTATGTCGCGCGCGAGGCGTCTTTCCTGACCACGCTGCCGTCAGACTCCGTAAGCATTTCTCGCGGCCGCAGGATGCGCAAGCCCACCCGCGCCTCCTTAGGTTCGCTCGAAATGACCGCTACTTGCTCGATGGTCCAGGGCTTGCTCTTGTAGGCGATCCCGTCCGACTGCCATCCGTCGATGATTTGAGCGATGTTTGAGCAACTAGCGCACTGGGGTGTACTGGCGTCCGTGATGCCTTCGGTGCCGGTCTCGTCCAAGCGAGCGGCGTTCAACAGATCGATCCAGTGCTCCGCGAAGGCGATCGCGCCGTCCTCGGTCTGCGCCTCCCATGGCTCGGGCGGTGCGGTTGTCTCCGACGCCGTCGGCGACGGCGTGGTCGGATCCGGGATCTGCGGCACCGGGTCGTCGTCGGTGCATCCAGCCAGGAGCAACGGCAGCGCGGCGGCGGCGATCGCGGCGCGGCGTACAAACGAATAAGACATGCAAGCCTTCTTCCCCGAGAGAGTCCGGCCGAAGCCCGACAAGAACACGCTAAATGACGGGCGCCGCGAGCACGAGTCCCGTTCTGCAACCTGTGGAGATCCGATAGCGTCCCCCCGTGCGCCTACGCCTGCTCGCCGCAGCCGCGATCCCGTTGGCTCTGAGCGCCAGCCTGTCGATCGACGCGGGCGCGGTGGACCGACCGGAGAGCGCGACGAGGCCGATCACCCCGCGGTCCAGCCAGGCGATCGACACGTCCAGTCGCAGCGATGTGCGGGCGGCGTACAAGGAGATGTGGCGAAGCGCCGACGCGCGCCGACCGCGCTGGATCGGCGGTGACGTGAACAATTGTCGACCAGGCCGGCTCTCGAACGGCTCGACCAGGGAGCAGCTCGGCGCGATCAACTTCGCGCGGCGGATGGCAGGGCTGAGGCCGGTGGCCCTCGACGCTGCTTCGGTACCCAAGGCGCAGGCGGCGGCGATCATGATGTCGGCCGGGAACGCCGTCAACCATTACCCACCGACGTCGTGGCCGTGCTGGACCCAGGTCGGCTACGACGCCGCCGGCATGTCCAGCCTCTATCAGGGCGGCCGCCGCGAGAGCAACGCCGACAAGATCGAGTCCTACCTCGACGACTGGGGCGACATCAACCACGCCGTCGGGCACCGGCGCTGGTTCCTCTACCCCCAGCTCACCGCGATCGGTCTCGGGGGTACGGCGACCGCCAACGTGTCCTACCTGTTCGGCCGTCCCTTCAACGACTCGGCGCCCAACCCCGCCTGGGTCAGCTGGCCGACGGCGGGCTGGTTCCCGAACCGACTCGATCCCCGCGGCCGCTGGTCGCTGTCCAGCGGCGACGAGGGCGCCGACTTCACGAACGCCACCGTCACTGTCACCTTCGACGGAGCTCCGGTCGAGGGGATTGAGATCCACCCGCCCGAGAGCTCGCCGGGCAAGCCGACCCTGGTCTGGGAGATGCCCGACTCCTGGCCGCGCGAGCCGGTCGGCAAGGCGACGGTCACCGTCGCAGGCATCACCATCGACGGCATCCCCGACCAGGCGAGGGCCTACGACGTGAAGCTCTTCCGCAGCCGCTAGCGAGCCGCGCGACGACCGCCCGGCTGACGTGCGGCGGTCGGGGCGGGCGCCTCCTCCGGCGAGGACTCGGAAGGGTCCGTCGTGATCCCCAGCGCGCGCAACAATCGGGACACGAAGAGCAGGCCCGCGAACAGGCATGCCACGGCACCCAGCGAGGCCAGCGCGAGGAACCCCCAGGCTCCCGATTCACCGGCACGCGCCGACGTACCGAAGTCGATGGCGAGGTAGACGAGATAGCCCCACGCGATCAGGCAGGCCGTGATCGCGAGCGCCAACCCGAGCGCGGGCGTGTTGAAGGACGCCTTCTGCTTCGTCCCCCGACGCGAGCCCGCACGCTTACCCGTAGCCACGGGATCATTGTCGCTGATCGCGCCCAAGATCGTGACCACTTCGTGCGTACGGCGAACCGCCGGACAAGCCCCGACACGCCGCCGTCCGGGCCACTTCGGCACGTGGTGTGAGCCACTGACCTGCGGTTTTACCCCGGGGCAACGCGCCTCGGAAAGTAGCCCGTTCGGGCACTTGCCAACGCCTCTGCCCCGACGTACGGTTACCACTACATCTAGTAGTTACACCGGTGTGGTTTTCCACATCTAGTTCACAAGAGCAGGGCTCGACTGCACAGTCTGAGGCTAGTTCTCCACAGGAAACATCCACTGATCCACATGCGTTGACACCCTGGTCAGGGTGTTTTCGCCGCGCCCGGAAGGAGGTCTCGCGATGCACTGTCCCTACTGCCGCAAGACCGACACCCGGGTGCTGGACTCCCGTGTGGCCGACGACGGGTCCGCGATCCGCCGCCGCCGGGTGTGCGCGAGCTGCGAGAAGCGGTTCACGACGGTCGAGCAGATGCAGCTGATGGTGCTCAAGCGCAGTGGCGCGAGCGAGCCCTTCACCCGGGACAAGGCGATCGCCGGCGTCCGCAAGGCCTGCAAGGGCCGCCCGGTCACCGAGGACCAGCTCGCCTGCCTCGGCCAGGCCGTCGAGGACGCCCTGCGGCTGTCCGGCCAGGCCGAGATCAACGCCAACGAGGTCGGCCTCGCGATCCTGAGCCCGCTGCGCGAGCTCGACGAGGTCGCCTACCTCCGCTTCGCGAGCGTCTACCGCGCGTTCCAGTCCGCGGAGGACTTCGAGGCAGAGATCCAGATGCTCCGCACGGAGCGACACCTCAGCGAGACCGCTGGTTTCGAGACGGGACTTCGTCCCTCCTCAACCGCCGGCAGTAGCTGACCCAGACTGCCCGGCACGTGGTGGGGAAGCCGCGTGCCGGGCATACCAATCCCGACGAGCTACACACAGGAGAATTCATGACCGAGACG
>JBDSPC010000409.1:0-12218 GCA_039914485.1 Nocardioides sp. | reverse complement strand
GGTTTGCCGAAGATGAAGACGTTGGGGTTGGTCACCGGGATCGCGTCGTCGTTCACCCAGCCCATCGGGTCGCAAAAGAACGCGCCACCGGACAGGACGTCGAAGCCCATCGGCGCCCCCGTGGGCGGGAGCCCGTTGCCCGCGATCAGGGGCCACAGGACCGGGGTCTGCTCCGAGGTCATCTGGTAGCCCGCGAGTGGCGCCAGCGTTGGAGCCCAGCCGTGTCCGGGCTTGCGTACGCCGCGCGCCGGAAACACCTTGGGGAACGGCTTGTCTGGCGGCGGCTCGACAGGATCCTCTGGCCGGCGAGGCAGGTGCGCTCCGAAGTCAGCCAGCAGGTGGTCAATCGATCGTGCAGCCGCACGTCGCCCGACCATCGTCAGCTCCGGCGCTTCTTGGGCAACCCAGTGCCGAGCGGTACGACGGCTGCCGCGAAGGCCGCGTCGTGAGCACCGTCCAGTGGCAGCGGCGTGAATCCGCAGAGCCGGACCGAAGCGTCCAGCCGCCGCCCATAGTCCTGCGCGTTCCAGGTCGCGGGGACCGTGATCGCCAAGGCGGAGGAAACCCGGACCAGGGACCGGCCGCGATCGAGCTTCTCGTCGGTTTCGTGAATCTGCTCGACAGCTCGGCGCTCACGCGCGCGCTCGACACGACCAACTTTGCGTCGTACCTCTGCGGCCATGGTGGCTGACATCTCCGCCCTGCCAGTGGTTCGATCTGCGACCACTTGCCCGATCGGTCGATAGAAGACCGTCAGAGCCCGCCGCTCGCCGACCTGCGATGGCACGAGAGCCCGTGCCAGCGCTCCCATAAAGGCGCCCTTGCGGGGCAACAACACCGTTGTGGCGATCGACTCCCACTCGCCGTGTCGATACGTACGCATCGCGGTTGCCGCGTTGGTCGGGCCAACAGCGGCAACCGGGACGCCCGCGGCGATGGCTTCGTCGTACTCGTGGTGAATCTTTGAGTCAGCGAGTGCGGGGGCGTCCCCCGGCTCGAAGCCCGTGCGGATCGCGATCGCGAGGGCAGAGCTGTCCATCCAGTCGACCTGGGTGCAACCGATGGCGCCCGTCAGCCGCGACTCGACCTCGCCGAGGATGCCGTAGAGGATCCGCGCCCGCCCGCGTAGTCCGCGCCCTGCACGCCGCGCGTCCTTGGCGATGGTCTCCTCTCGTACGACGACGGTCACGAAGGCTTCCGTCCGGACCGCCGCCGTGTGGATCGCGGCGTCGAGCTGCCCGTGTATGCGAGCCGAGATCTCCGGCTCCGTCTGGCGCGCGTGGTGGCGAACCCAGTCCGCACGCTCGGTCCCGTCGTCGGGCACTGTGCGGACGCAGATCGCGACGAGGTCGACTTGATTGCTGGCCGTGGCCGCCTCGAACAGTTCGGCCAAGCCCGCGCCCATCCGATTTCGATCCTCGTCATCGGCCATGCCGATTCCCGGATGGACGATGCGCGCGGTGGCTCCCCAGGTGCGGGTCGTGTGGTTCTGGATTATCGCGGGACGGCTGACGCGACCGGTCATGGGCGGTCCGTCGTGGATCTCGATGCCCGCGAGCACACCTGGGAGGTCGGCTTCGCCCGGGTCCTCGATCTCCCCCGCCGCCGCCTTCGACTGGAACGAGGTCCAGCCGGCGATGCGACCGATCGCGTGCCGCACGAGGACGCCGATCCACTGTGCAGTTGACCAACCTCGCACTGGGACGCAGATGAGCACGACCGCCAACAGCCACATCGGGCCGAGAACCAGCAGCGTGCCCCACTGGCCCGCCGCCATCGCCAGCCAACACGGGAACGCGGCCCCGAGCACGAGGAATACCTGTGGGCCGGTCAGGCCGAGGAACCAGCCGTGCCGGTCGCGGGTGGCGGAGGCGCCGTACGCGGTCATGCGAGCATCGCTCCGTCTTCGGCCGCGGCCGCGGCTTCGTCGGCGTCCGCGACGTGAGTTGGGTCATTGGCTGAGCCACCGTGGTCGAAGCCTTTGCCGACTCGGGTGCGCTGCGGTTGGGGTTTGCCAGTACGCCGCGGTGGAGTCGTGTCGTAGTAGCCCTGGTTGCCGACACCCGACTGCCCCATGACGTCGACCGTCAGCGACGCACCCGTCGATGCGACGCTGCCTACGACGTCCATCGTCTTGCCGACCGCTCGGCCGGCCACTCCGAACGCCCCCGCCGCCTTGGATTGGAACCGGTTGGCGGTCTCGGAGTCCGCTCCAGTCTCGCTCGCGGCGCGCCCGTCGGCCGCCGTCTGGGTCGCTGCCCCCGAGCCCTGGTCCTGGGCGTGCTTGCCTGACAGCAATCCGGAGACGCCGCCATTGGCGGACATCGTCGAGCGGAAGGACGCGCCCGAGGCCGTTCCGGGGTCGACGAACGCCAGCAGTCGGAAGAGAACCATCGGGCAGAAGCAGGCGATTGCGAACACGACGCAGCCAACGACCGCCATGCCGACGTGTGCTTCGTTGGCCCGGATGACGTTGCCAACCGCCCCATCGAGTGTGGCGCCTTCGGAACGCCCTGCCGTCGCCTCGGGGAAGGACGCTCGTGAAATCTGTACGCCGAGACCCACGACGAGGGCAAGCAGTGGCGAGGTGAGGCAGGCGGCGACGAACCAGCGGATCGACTTCCACATCCACGCCTTGGTGCCGTCGCCGAGCGCTCCGGCGGCGGCGATGGGCATGGTCGCGGTGAGGATCAGGAGGGCGGCCTCGCGCACGAGCATGATGAGCAGGTAGCCGAAGGCCGCGGGGATGACGAGGAACAGGGAGCAGACCCCGAGCACCGCGGCCTGCACCGTGCCGATCACCTGGTTGGGCATGCCGGCGGAGGCCGAGTAGCCCGCGAAGTGCGGAACATCGAGCAGTTCGTTGAGGAGCCCCCGGGTCAGGCCTGCACAGCCGACGACGAGTACGCCGCAGACGACCACCCACCCGGCCACGACTGCGCCGTACTGAGCGACGCCGATCGCGAGCGAACCGAGCGTGCGCCCGTCACGGCGCAGGGCAGCGAGCCCGACCTGGCCAAACCCGATGATCAGCGCGACGACGAGCGACATCCACAAAGTGATGCTGTAGAGAGGTCCGAGCCCTGGGTCGGCGAGATCGGGGGTGAGGAAACGATCGAGGACGCCAAAGACTAGGTCCATCAGCCAGAGCGCTGCCGACCACAGCGCCATCATCATGGCGGTGAAGACGTCGGCGAGCCCCTCCTTCACCTGGTCTCCGAGCCAGTGGAAGGGGTTGAGGTCAATCATCGGGACGATCGAAGTCATGGGAGCACCTCGAGCCACTGGTATCCGGCGTTGATCGACTCCTGCGTGCCTGGCCACAGGGAGGGCATGGGCTCGGCTTCGGGACCAGTCGCGATCATCCAGCGGTCGGTCTGCCAGGCCATGTGTTGGCAGTCGGCGACAGCGATGCGATCCGACTGCGCGCCCTGCACGCTCGCGGTGAGGATGAAGTCGACGCATACGGTGGTCGAGTCGGAACCGCTCTCGACGATCTTGCCCATGGCCGGCTCGAGCTGGACCGTGAGAGCGCTGGCGCCGTTGGCTGGCAGGCCCGCGCCTTCGAGCAGGGTGCGTACGGCGACCACGCCGGACCAGTCCCGAGCGGTCGGACCGCCGTCTGCTGCCCAGGCGGTGATCACGTCCTGGGCAGTGACGACTGAGACCGACTCGATGGCCGCCCGGTCGATGGCGATCAGCTGGCTCATCGCGCCCTCTGCAGCGCGCGGGAAGCCGCTGCCGACTTGCGCCGCACCGAGTGTGGACGGTTGTGGGAGCTCGATGGTGGCGGCGGAGTCGGTGGACAGCGGGCCGGGTTGCGCGACCTCGATGTCCACCGGCCGCGACGCGTCCGCGCTGCCCATGAGCTGAGCATCGGAAGCCATCGCGTTCGCTTCGCTTCCGGAGTCGAAAAGCGCTGCGACTGACCAGAGGATCCCCAACATGATCGCCATGGCAACGACCGTCGCGGCGGCAAAGAGGACCTGCAGTCGGCGGCGGTTCCATTCCTCAGGTCCGGCGAACATCCGGGCGACCGAGCGGCGAGCTGCCATCAGCAGTTCCCCACGATCGCGCTGAGGATCCCGTAGATCGTCACGTAGCCGACCGCCGCGAGGACTGCGTAGATGAGGCCGGACGCTCCGAGTTGAGCCGCCCGCGACATGCTCCCGAGCTTGCCGACGACCAGCGCACCGACCGAGATGAAACCGGCGGCAATGATGACGACCCCGACGCCGTACTTCACCCAGCTGAGCAGGAGGTCGGTGTACATGTCGACTCCGGCCGGCGCCTTGGCGCAAACGTTGTTGATCGCCTGGACGATCATCGGCGTAGTCCTTTCCTTCGGTTCGGAGAAGTGGTGCCGACGTAGCCGGGCATCAGGAGCTCCGCCAATCGGCGCGCGACAGCGAGCGTGGGCGCGGGAAGGGGATCAGCGTCGACGCCGTACTGGTCGAGGTCCCGGCTATAGGGGAAGAAGACGACCCGCCCATCGCTGATGGCCTCCGACATCGCGGGGCCAAGCGACGCACGCAGCCGGCGCGGCCACCTGGCTGCAGCGACCACCGCGACTGCGGTGCCCGACGTCATTGACGGCTCGGCTCGCCTCAGACTCGGCAGGGTTGCCCGGCATACGAGAACGTGGTGTGTCTCGTCCGGTCGAGATCCATCGACGATCACGCGATCGCCTCCTGGCGGCTCGCTCGAGCTCGACCCCCGGAGGATGCGAACAGAGCCTCGCCTCCCTGCCTTCCAGTCAGAGTCACCGGAGTCAACTTCGCACTCAGCTGCTGCGAAGGCGTCCGCGTTGAGGGCCTCGTCCACGAGCGTGACCTCACGCTCGCCGTCGCTGATGGCTTCGGCCAGCGCGAGCGCGACTGTGGTGGCGCCAACCCCGGGGTGTGCCCCGGACACGGACACGACCTCCGTGGTCACGTCCGGGACGGCTTGGACCTCCGCGGGACGGTGTTTGGCCTGCTGGCGTCGTACGGCTAGGAGCAGGTCGCTGACGGAGACGACTTCGTCGACTGCGCGCGTCATGACGCGCCGTCCCTGGTGTCGCGAATCCGCAGACCTGCCCGAAGAAGGTCGGGTTCGATCGTGGCGAGCATGCGCCTCGCCTTCGCTGCCTTGCGCATGAGAACGGCGACCGACTCGAGCCGGTCGATGACTATGTCCAGGTCGCCGGCTCGCATCGTGTCGAAGAGGTCAGCGACCCATTCGGCGTCTCCGGCGTCGAAGAGCGGTGCCTGTGCCGCGCTGGTGTCCATGTCCACCACAACCGCGCCAACTCGGGGCGAGTGGACAATCATCACGCGACCTCGGTCAGGTCGGTGTACTCCGAGGCCGCGTCGCGAAGTCGCTGGATCGCGCGGTCCCGCGCGCGGCGAATCGACCTGAGACAGACGCCCTCTTCCTCGGCGAGCTGGGTCACCGCGGCAACCGAGCAGGCGCCGCGGTTCCACTTGGGGATGTCCGGATTGGCCCGGTCCGCTTCAACAAGGCGAACGAGCAAGCGGACGTCCGAGTCGTCGACGAGTCCCTCCAACATCGCCCACCGCAAGAGTTTGGCCAGCGTCTCACTCGAGTCGTCGCCCTGGGGCGACCAGACCAGACTGGCTCTCTCGAAGAACCACTCCTGGGGGTTCAGCATCACAAGCGGCCGGGCCCGTTTGCCTACGCCGTCGGGCAGCAAGATGGCCAGCACCGCCCGGCGGGTGGCGTGGAAGATCGAGGCCCCGAAGTGTTGCTTCTGGGCGATGTTGAACATGCGGATCTGCTCCCACATCGCCCCGACGACGATTCCATCGATGTCCTCTGAGGTGAGGTGGCTGGTACGCCGGGCAATGCCGGTGACAACGTTTTCGAGCTGATGGATGACCGCGACGCCAGCGAGCTCGTCGTCCCCTCCGTGCTGGGATGCGAGACGCAACAGAGCTCCGAGGATCTGGTCTTCTGCTTGGCCTCGTAGCTTCCGGGCTTCAGCGAGACCTGAGACCGTGGCGAGCGCCGGCTCGGCTATGCACCACTGGTGCCAGCGCTTCTGCTCGACGCGTCGGTCGAGTTCCTGTGGGGAGATCCCCACCTGACGAATCGTGGACATGGTCGGAGTTCCTTTCCGAGAAGTTCCTTGGAACTCCACGGAAGACCCCGTGCCTCACCAACACGCTCACCAAGTGCCTCACTTGTGGAAAAGGTCGCCGACCTCGTGGCTGTGAGGCGAAAAGGTCCCCCCTTCAACCGGCGGGATCGGCGACTGGCCGAGCGCGGCGGACAACGACTGCGGCCGCAGTCCCATTCGCGGGCGGCTCGACTCAGATCAGACGGCCGCTGATGAGGTCGAGAAACTCGTCGGCCATGGCGAGTTGGGCGACGAGCTTCTGACGGCGTTCGACCGCGTCTTGCTGGGTGATGCGAAGGCGCTCGCGCGCCGTGTCCTGGGCGTCCGGGTCGGCCTCGTCACTGGCGAGTGTCTCGATGTCAACCATGGCAGCCTTCATGTGGTCCAGGCTGAAGCCGAGGGGCTTCATGCGTCGGATCACCATGATCTTGTCGACGTCGGCCTCGGTGTAGAGGCGGAACCCGCCCTCCGTGCGACCAGAAGGCGTGAGCAGGCCGACCTCTTCCCAGTGGCGCAGGCTGCGCAGGGAGAGTTCGGTGCGGGCGGCTACTTCGCCGATGTGCATGACGCCCTCGAGCCGTGACGACGTCTGTCGGTCGCCCTCAGTCGTGGCGGCCTCGACATAGGGAGGAGCGGCCTGCTTGGTCACGGCGTTTTCTCTCGTTGGAATGGATTTCAACTCTAACCTTACGTGAGGGTAGAGTTCGATTCAGACTTCCGCTGGCGATGACTCCAGCACGCACATGCACTCGGCCAGAGAGCTGCGCGGATACGGGCACCTGCCCACTCCCGTCGGGCTCAGGAACCGCTCACAGCGGCCACCACACCCCCGGCACACACCTACGCCTGAACGGAGCATCCCTCTTGATCGCCCCCACCACCGCGGCGCCTCAGCCGCTGGAGCCGACCGTGCGCAATGCCCTTCGGTCCCCGAAGATGCTGCGCACGGAGGTCCTTGCCGGTCTCGTCGTCGCATTGGCGCTCATTCCAGAGGCGATCTCGTTCTCGATCATCGCCGGCGTTGACCCGCGGGTCGGCCTGTTTGCGTCGTTCACGATGGCCGTGTCCATCGCGTTCCTCGGCGGTCGTCCGGCCATGATCTCGGCTGCCACCGGCGCCATCGCGCTGGTCATCGCCCCCGTGGCCCGCAACTACGGCATGGACTACCTCGTCGCCACCGTGCTGCTCGCCGGTGTCTTCCAGATCGTTTTAGGGCTGGTGGGAGTCGCCCGGCTGATGCGGTTCATCCCCCGCTCGGTCATGGTCGGGTTCGTCAACGCGCTGGCCACCTTGATCTTCCTCGCCCAGGTCCCGCACATGGTCGACGTCCCGTGGCTGGTCTATCCGATGATCGCCATCGGCATCGCCATCATCGTTGCGCTCCCCAGGGTCACCAAGGTCATCCCCGCCCCGCTGGTCGCGATCGTGGCGCTGACGGCGTTCACCCTGCTGGCCGCGCTGACATTGCCCAACGTCGGCGACGAGGGTGAACTGCCCGACAGCCTTCCCAGCCTGCTCATCCCGGACGTGCCGTGGAACGTGGACACGCTGCGCATCATCGCCCCCTACGCACTCGCGATGGCGCTGGTCGGCTTGCTGGAGTCGCTGCTGACGGCCAAGTTGGTCGACGACATAACCGACACCCACTCCGACAAGACGCGTGAGGCGTGGGGACAGGGCGCCGCGAACGTCATCACCGGCTTCTTCGGCGGCATGGGCGGCTGCGCCATGATCGGGCAGACGATGATCAACGTGAAGGCCTCCGGTGCCCGCACCCGCATCTCCACGTTCCTCGCCGGAGTGTTCCTGCTCATCCTCGTGGTCGGGTTCGGCGACATCGTCGCTCTCATCCCGATGGCCGCCCTCGTCGCGGTGATGATCATGGTCGCGGTCGGCACCTTCGACTGGCACTCCATCCAGCCCGCCACCCTGAAGCGGATGCCGAAGTCCGAGACAATCGTGATGGCGTCAACGGTTCTCGTGACCGTCGTCAGCCACAACCTCGCCATCGGTGTCGCCGTCGGCGTCCTGGTCGCGATGACCCTTTTCGCCCGCAGGGTCGCCCACCTCACCGAGACCCACCGCGAACTGGTCGAGAACCGCGACGGCACCACCTCGGTGGTCTACCGGGTCACCGGCGAATTGTTCTTCGCCTCCAGCAACGACCTCTACACCCAGTTCGAGTACGCCGAGGACCCCGACCACGTCGTGATCGACCTGTCCGCCTCCCACATCTGGGACGCCTCGACCGTAGCGTCGCTGGACGCGATCACCACCAAGTACCAACGAAAAGGCAAGACCGTCGAAATCATCGGCCTCAACGCCTCCAGTGCTGAGCGCCACGAACGACTCAGCGGCTCCCTGCCTAGCCACTGACCGACCTGGACGGGGACGCACCGGCAGGTGCCGCAATCAGAGGCAGTGCAAAACGGAGAATGCTGCCGGTGGCGGGGCCGAAGTGAAGGACCCGATCAAGAGCGGCGATGAGAGTGGCGCCTCCGAGTAGGACGACCAAGAAGGCCAGCAAGGCTCGGGGCCGGTGTCCGTGGTGATCGTCGGTGTATCGGTCGTCGTGCATGCTCATCGGTCGTCTCGGCGGAGGAGTCGTTGGCGGTCGTGGGCCTTGCGATTCCATATCAGGTGTTGCAGAGTCAATGTGGCCCATCCGGCGAGCACCATGCCGGAGATGTTGAGGCCGAGCTGGATGGCGTTGGCCCACACCTCTTCGGACGCACCGAACGCGATGCCGAGAGGTAAAGCGCCCGACGACCGCGTCCCCGCAGCGTTCCGAACGATTCGCTGCCGATCGGCGTCTGGTCTACCCCTGAAGCGGTAGTTCGTGGTGAGCGACTTCCGCGTGCGGGTCCAGGCCCGGTACGGCTGCGGGGCTCACGTGGATGGTGGCGTCCGCCAGCTTCGCGATGTCATGCAGGAGCCGATGCTGGGCTTCGTGGGCGATCTGGTGGGCAGCCACCAGGTCGAGGTCGTGGGCTACGACGATTCCCGCGTCGGCGGTGATGCGGTGCCCGATCCAGCGGAGCCGGACATGCTCGATGCCAAGGACACCCGGCGTGCTTGACACAGCCGCGGTGGCATGTTTGGTGAGCTCTGGGTCGACGGCGTCCATGAGGCGGCGGTAGATGTCGCGGGCCGCTCCGCGCAGGACGACCAGGATCGCGATGGTGATCAGGAGACCGATAAGCGGGTCCGCGAGTGGGAATCCGGCCATCACGCCGATCGCGCCGACGACCACGGCAAGTGAAGTGAAGCCATCGGTTCGGGCGTGGAGCCCGTCGGCGACCAGGGCGGCAGAACCGATCTTGTTGCCGACACGGATGCGATAGCTGGCCACGAGCTCGTTGCCGGCGAACCCGATGACGCCGGCGGCGATGACCACCCAGGGGTAGGTCAGCGGGGCTGGGTCGATGAGGCGGCGGACGGACTCGTAGCCGGCGACGACGGCGGAGGCGGCGATCATGACGACGATGAAGACGCCGGCGAGATCCTCTGCTCTGCCGTAGCCGTAGGTGAACCGGTGGTTGGGGAGTCGGCGCCCCAGCACGAACGCGATCCATAGGGGGACCGCGGTCAGTGCGTCAGAGAAGTTGTGGATGGTGTCGGCCAACAGCGCAACCGACCCCGTGATCACCACGACCGCGGCTTGCGCCACTGCGGTCACCAATAGCGCCACGAGGCTGATCTTGACCGCGCGGATGCCCTCGCTGCTCGCTTCGAGGGCGGAGTCCACGGAGTCGGCCGCATCGTGACTGTGGGGTCGGAACAGCTCGAGGAGCCAGCCCCGCAGCCCACCGGCATGTCCATGTCCATGCCCGTGCGCCTGGGCATCGTCGTGGTCGTGGTGATGTTCGGATTCAGTGGGGTTGTGTTCGTGGTGGGTGCTCATCAGGAGGTTGCTCCGATCAATTCCATCCATGCACGGCTGTATTGACGTAGTGCCCCGACGTGGACTTCTTCGCAGATCAGTTCCTGGCGGATCGTGACGGCCTTCACCTGTCCGGTGGTGTCTTCGCGGGCTCCGGCCACGACCCCGTCTGGGTCGCCGGCCTCGATGAAGTCACGCAACTCGTCGAGTTCCGGGCCGGTGACGTCGTCGGGATAGAGGACCACGACGTACCCGTCGCCGAGAGAATGGCTGAAGTTGTCCATCGGAGCGTCCTCGTCAGGTCCGTAAAACGCCTTCTCGGTGTGCCCGCCGCCAGCGGCCGGGAAGGGCTCGGTGCGTGCACTGATCGTGCAACCGGAACCCTGCGGTAGCGCCACGTCGATTTCGCCGCTCCCGATGTCGGGCCCTGCGAAGCTCTGGTAAGCCAACACAGGTGCGGCGATGGCTCCGATATTGAACAGCGCAACGTACGCCGCCTTCGACAAGGCCGCGTCACGACGATTCTTGAAGGCCATCGAGACCACGCCCGCGATGGCGACGACGCCCAATATCGCGGTCAACTGACCGATCTCGATACCGAGGTTGAAGGCAAGGAGCCGCCACACCATGCCGTCCTCGGCGACACCGAGTGCCTGGAAACGGGTGGCCAGGCCGAGCCCGTGAATCAGACCGAAACCGAAGACGATCGCGGTGAACACATCCCAGCGCTGCGGCCTTCCCACCAACATGCCGTAGCCGCCCACGAAGGCGACCGACAACACGATGACGACATCGACCAGAGTGGCGTTGACCTGCCACCCGGCCAGGGTTGCCGTGACCAGGGTCAGGCTGTGCCCCGCAACGAAGGCGCTGATCACCTTCGCACCCCGTCGGGGACTGCCCGCGAGGAGCACGATGCCCGCGACGAAGAGCAGGTGGTCCCACCCAAGCAACATGTGCTCGATACCGATCGAGACGAAACCTGGCACGCTCGCTGTCGCGGCATCGCCCCCGATCCCGTGCGCGGCAGCCGGCGAAGCGACCGCAACGCTCATAGCCACGGCACCGAGCAGAACAAGCCCGCCACGGGTCCCGGACGCGCGGAGAACTGCATCGCTGCGGCGGCAGGAATGGGCGACGAACAGGTACATCGCGGGAGTGCTCCCAGAACTGTGGGGGACGTGTCCCGCCACCGTACGACATATGAACGGATGTTCATACTTAGCGTACGGTTGGCACGTGGGACATCAACGCAACAGCGAACAGCACGCATCTGTGCTCGATCCCCAGACCGCCAGCACGGTCGCAGCGATCCTCCAGGGCCTCGCGACTCCGAGTCGCCTGCGCATCATTGCGACGCTGCAAGCAGGACCGATGACAGTCAGCGACATCACGGCAGCCATCGGCATGGAGCAGTCGGCCGTCTCTCACCAACTACGACATCTGCGCGACCTCAGGTTCGTCGTCACCGAACGCCAGGGCCGCAGCGTCATCTATCGACTCTTCGACAACCACGTAGTCGAACTCATCACCCAAGGACTCGCCCACGCCGAACACCTACAACTGGACGACACCGAAGCGTCGCCCAACCAGTTCGTCCCGCCATCGCCATAACGGGATCGGGCGTCGGCGCCTTGAGGGGTCACTGTGAAAGTCCTACACAACTCGAGCAGACACGCCCTGCGCAGGGACTGCGGCGGCCGCATTCAGTACCAGCTCTGGGTCGTCGAGCCCTGACCTCGACACTTCATCCAGGCTTCATGCTGCGTTCGTAGCGTCCTCATCGCACCTACTGCGAAAGGACCACCATGCTCCAGACAGTCTTGTCGGCTGTGCTCGGCCACCTCGACGGGCCAGCCCGGCTCGCCCTGGACGTCGTGACGATGCTGGTGCTCGTCGGCGTGCTCTACCGCCGCCGAGCCGCGGCACCGGAGATGATCCTCGTCTTCACCGCCCTCAACATCGGGCTGTTCGCGGCCGTTTCCGCCATCGGCTCGGGCAGCTTCCCCACCGGAATCGGCTTCGGACTCTTCGGCCTGTTGAGCCTGGTCCGGCTCCGGAGCACCGCCTTCACGCTCAAGGACGTCGCCTACACGTTCGTAGCGCTGATCCTGGCACTCATCAACGGACTACCCGAACGCAACCTGCCACTGGTCATCGGCCTCGACGTCGTGCTCCTGGTGGCGATCTGGCTCACCGACGACTCCCGCTCCA
>JBDSPC010000393.1:0-13078 GCA_039914485.1 Nocardioides sp. | reverse complement strand
GCACCACCCCCGAGTCGGTCAAGGGCTCCGAGCGGGTCGCCCAGCGCGCACTCGAGGGCTTCACCCGCTCGCTCGGCAAGGAGCTCGGCAAGGGCGGCACCGTCCAGCTGGTCTACGTGACGAAGGGCGCCGACGATGCCCTCGCCTCGACCCTGGCCTTCTTCCTGTCCCCCAAGTCGGCCTACGTCTCGGGCCAGGTCGTGCGGATCGGCGCCCACCAGGAGAAGCAGGCCGAGCCGGTCACCGACTGGGCCCGTCCCCTCGAGGGCAAGATCGCCCTGGTCACCGGCGCGAGCCGCGGCATCGGCGAGCAGATCGCCCGGGTGCTGCACCGCGACGGTGCGAAGGTCGTCGGCGTCGACGTACCCCAGGCCGCCAGCGAGCTGCAGGCCCTGATGCGCGAGCTCGACGGTGACTACCTGACCCTCGACATCACCGGCAAGGACGCGCCGCAGCGCATCGCGCACCACCTCGCGAGCGAGCACGGCGGCGTCGACATCGTCGTGCACAACGCCGGCATCACCCGCGACAAGAAGCTCGCCAACATGGCCGAGGACCGCTGGTCCAGTGTCATCGGCGTCAACCTCACCGCGCCCGAGCGCATCACGCGCGCCCTGCTCGACGACAAGGTGGTCAACGACAACGGCCGCATCATCGGCGTGGCCTCGATCGCGGGCATCGCCGGCAACGTCGGCCAGACCAACTACGCCGCCTCCAAGGCCGGCGTCATCGGCTTCGTCGACTCGCTCGCCGACGACCTGGGTCGCGGCATCACCATCAACGCCGTCGCGCCGGGCTTCATCATCACCGCGATGACCGCGGCCGTGCCGTTCGCGACCCGCGAGGTGGGCCAGCGCCTCAACGCGCTCAGCCAGGGCGGCCTGCCCGTGGACGTGGCCGAGGCCATCGCGTGGTTCGCCTCGCCCGGTTCGACGGCCGTCAACGGCAACGTCGTGCGGGTCTGCGGCCAGATGATGCTGGGCGCCTGATGGAGGCCAAGCAGCTGTCGGGGACTCCCGGTGGGCTGAGCACCCTGCTGAAGGCGGCGCTCCCGGTCGTGCCGGGCGTCAACCAGCTGCCCGGCGTGAAGAAGTCCTCCGCGAAGACCTTCACCGGCCTCTCCTACGCCCGCACCGGCGTCGAGGCGAACCGCTCGGCTGTCGACGCGTACGCCGCCGTGTGCGCCTTCCCCCGCAAGGACACCGTCCCCCTGCCCTACCCGCACATGCTGGCGTTCCCGCTGCACATGGCGATCATGAGCGACCCGGCGTTCCCCTACCCGGCCATCGGCATGGTCCACCTGGAGAACACCATCACCGCCCGGCGTGCCATCGGGGTCGGTGAGGTCCTCGACCTGACCACGGCCGTCGCGGTGCCGCGGGCGCACGCCAAGGGCGCGCTGCTCGACTTCGTGACCACCGTGACGAGCGGCGGCGACGTCGTGTGGGAGTCCACGTCGACGTACCTCCGCCGCGGAGCCAGTGCTGTGAGAGTTCCCGACGGTGAGCCCGACGCCGGCCTGGTCATCGCCGACGCGCCGACCGGTGGCGTGGAGTGGAGGCTGCCCGCCGACCTCGGTCGCACCTATGCGGGCGTGTCGGGCGACCACAACCCGATCCACCTCTACCCGTTGACCGCGAAGGCACTGGGCTTCAAGCGACAGATCGCGCACGGCATGTGGACCAAGGCCCGCAGCATCGCGGCCATCGAGAACCGGCTGCCCGACGCGGTGACCGTCGAGGTGGCCTTCAAGAAGCCGGTGTTCCTGCCGGGCACCGTGGCGTTCGCGGATCGCGGCGACGCGGGGGTGCACACCTTCTCCCTGACCAACCCGAAGGACGGCTCGCCGCACCTCGTGGGGCGCGCGACACCTGCCTGACCCCTGATACTCCGTGACAGACGGACCCTCGGATCACCGATCCGGGGGTCCGTTCGTCACGGAGTATCCAGATCTTCAGCCTCGCGGCAGGCCGAACCGCACCGAGCTGACCGTGGTCCGCGAGGCGAAGCCCTCAGGAAGCATGGACGGCAGGGGCGACGTCATCGGGATCACCGCGGTGCCCTGGGTGAAGGTCGCCGTCGAGGGCGTCCACACGCCGATGTCGGTGGTGCCGTTGCCGTCCCAGTCGCCGGTGACCGGCAGGTCGCCGGGCACGCCGAGGACGAGCGGCGCGGTCAGCACCTGCGCGGCGGCGTCGACGAGTCGCAGCGTGAAGGTCGCGGTGGCCTGGTCGTAGACGCCCAGGTCGGTGATGCCGTTGCCGTCCCAGTCACCCGAGACGGGCAGGTCGTCGACGTCACCCAGCACCACCGTGGCCGTCGAGCCGTCGGCCATGCGCTGGTAGAAGGTGCCCTCGCTGGCGCGGTAGACGCCGATGTCGTCGGTGCCGTTGCCGTCCCAGTCCCCCGCGATCACGCGGTCGGACGGCGCGCCGTAACGGACCTTGACGATCCCGGTCGGGGTCTGGAGACGGAACTTCGACTTCTTCGCCCGGAAGATGCCGAGGTTGATCGCGCCGTTGCCGTCCCAGTCGCCGACGACCGGCTCGTCGGTCGCGTTGCCGAACATCAGCACCCGCGCTCCGGCCGGGTCGTTGACCACGAACGACGACTTCTTGCCACGGCGGTAGACCGCGACCTCGGAGATCCCGTCGCCGGTGAAGTCACCGGCGATCGGGACGTCGACGCAGTTGAACGAGGTGAGGCTGCCGTAGAAGTAGGGCACGCCCCCGAAGGAGGCCGCGATGTCGGTCTTGGCGACACGCTCCTCGAAGTGCAGGTGCGCACCCTGCGAGTTGCCGGTGTTGCCGACGGTGCCGATGAGCGACCCCTGGTCGACGTACTGCCCGACGATGACGCTCACGGCGTCCATGTGGCCGTAGACCGAGCTCTCGCCGTTGCCGTGGTCGATGACGACGTGGTGGCCGTAGCTGCGGGTGCTGGTCGAGTCGGCGGTCGTGACGATCCCGGAGGCCGATGCGACGACGGCGTCGCCCTCGTCGGCGGCCCGGTTCCAGTCGATCGCGCGGATCGACGGCGTGTGGCTGCCGCGCGTCGACCCGGTCCAGGTCTGGCCGCACGGGAAAGGCATCTGGTGTGGCGTGAGGGGTACGGCGTGGGCGACCGAGCTCGTGAAGAGCGCGAGCGCCAGGCCGGCCATGACGGCGGAGGCGGTGGCGGAGGCCGCCGGCAGGCGGCGTCGGAGCAGGGTCGTCACGGCGCGGTACGTCTCTCTGAGCATGAGGGAACAGGGATGTGGGACCGCGCCGGGGAAGAGTCACAGACGCCACACGAGTGATCACACGTAACCACGCGATCGGCGTGTCTGTCCGTGGAATGCCGAGAAATGACGAGAAGTGGTGCTATCTGTCCGCGGGCGGGTCGATGACCCGGATCAGGCCCTCCTGGGCCACGGTCGCCACCAGCGTCCCGTCCTGCGTGAAGACCCGCCCCATGGCCAGGCCGCGGGCGCCGTGCGCCATCGGTGAGACCTGGTCGTAGAGCCACCACTCGTCGGCCCGGAACGGGCGGTGGAACCAGATCGCGTGGTCGAGCGAGGCGGGCATCAGTCGCGAGGAGTTGATGTCGATGCCGTGCGGCACGAGCGTGGCGCCGAGCAGCGTGAGGTCCGTGGCATAGGTGAACGCCGCGAGATGCACGACGGGGTCGTCGCCGAGGTGGTCGGTCACCCGCAGCCAGAGCTGGGCGCGGGCGGGGTGGTCGGGATCGGCCGGCAGCCCCATCGTGCTGGTGCCGACGTAGCGGACGTCGAGGGCGGACCACTCCCGGTCCCACTCCTCGACGGACTCGGGGCTGCGCTTGCGCGCGAGGTCGGCCATCGAGATGCCCATCTCGGGCGGCGGCACGTCGGGCATCCGATCCTGGTGCTCGAGGCCGTCCTCGGGCACCTGGAAGTTGGCAGTCATGAAGTAGATCGGCCGACCGTGCTGGCGAGCCATCACCCGGCGGGTCACGAACGAGCGACCGTCACGGATCCGCTCGACGTCGTAGATGATCGGCACCGCCGTGTCCCCGGGGCGCAGGAAGTAGGAGTGCATGGAATGCATCACCATGTCGTCCTCGACCGACCGGGTCGCGGCCGCGACGGCCTGCGCCGCCACCTGACCTCCGAAGACGCGCTGCCGGGACGTGCGGGCCTGCTGCCCGCGGAACAGGTCGACGTCGAGGTCCTCCAGCTGCAACAGCTCGAGCAGCTCCGCCCCGGAGGACGGCATCAGCTCTCCGGTCCGTCGTCGTCGCGGTCGTCGAGACCGGCCAGGAACTGCTCGAACTGGCGCCCGATCTCCTCCCCGGTCGGCATCGGCTCGTCCTGGGCGAGCAGGGACGAGCCGTTGGACTCGGCCTCGCGGAAGGCGTCGTACTGCTGCTCCAGCCCGTGCACCACGGCGCCCACGTCGTCGTGCGACTCGAGGTAGGTGGCGATCTCCGCCTCGGTGATCTCGCCGGCTGCTCGAACCTCGCTGAGGTCGATCGTGAGCCGGCCGCCGATCTCGAGCTGCTCGAGCAGCACGACCGCGGCCTGCGGGTATTCCATCTGCGCGAGGTAGTGCGGGATGTGCGCGACGAAGCCCATCGCGGGGTGGCCCCACTCGCCGAGCCGGATCTCGAGCAGCGCCTGGGCGCTGGCCGGGACGCGCAGCTCGCCGCTCCACGGGCTCGGCCCGGTGACGAGCTCGGGCTGGTTGGCGTGCGGCGTGATGGCGATCGGACGGGTGTGTGGCACGGCCATCGGGACGGAGCCCAGGCTCACCACGCGGCGTACGTCGAAGCGCTCGACGACCTCGCGCACGGCCCGCGCGAACGCCTCCCACCGGATGTCCGGCTCCGGACCGCGCAGCAGCAGGAACGGCGTGCCGCCGGTGTCGCGCAGCGCCCGCACAACCAGCCGTGGTGCCTCGTAGTCGGCGTAGTGGTCGCGCACGAACGACACCGGGGGGCGGCGGGCGCGGTAGTCGTGCAGGGAGTCGACGTCGAAGGTCGCGACGACGCGACCCTCCCCCAGGCTCTCGAGGTGCTGGGCGGCGAGCTCGGCGGACTTGCCGGCGTCGAGGAAGCCGGAGAGCACGACCACGAGGGTGAGCTCGGAGGCGTCGTCGAGGGCGTCACCGGAGTCATCGACGATGTGCACCAGGCGCGAGGGTTCGGACATGCCCCCAGCCTAGTGAAGGGGCCTGCGTGACCGGGCACACAGGCGGGTCGCTGGGGCGCAGTTGTTACCGGCTGGTAACCTTTCGGCGTTCCGCCCGTCCTCCCCGACGTCCCCCAGGAGATCACGTGTCCCGTCAGCTGCGAGAGGTCGTCTTCGTCGACGGCGTGCGCACCCCCTTCGGCAAGGCCAAGGGCCAGTACGCCGAAACGCGCGCCGACGACCTCGTCATCAAGTGCATCAGCGAGCTCATGCGTCGCAACCCGAACCTCCCGCCCGAGCGGGTCGACGAGGTCGCGATCGCGGCCACCACCCAGATCGGCGACCAGGGCCTGACCATCGGCCGGACCGCCGCACTGCTGGCCGGCCTGCCGCAGAGCGTGCCGGGCTTCGCCATCGACCGCATGTGCGCGGGCGCCATGACCGCCGTGACCACGCTGGCCGGCGGCATCGCCTTCGGTGCCTACGACGTCGTGATCGCCGGCGGTGTCGAGCACATGGGTCGCCACCCGATGGGTGAGGGCGTCGACCCCAACCCGCGGATCGTCTCGGAGAAGATCGTCGACCCCGAGGCGCTGTCCATGGGCAACACGGCCGAGAACCTGCACGACCGCTACCCCACGATCACCAAGGAGCGCGCCGACGCCTATGCCGTGCGCTCGCAGGCCAAGACCGTCGCGGCCTACCAGGCCGGCAAGATCCAGCCCGACCTCGTGCCCGTCGCCACTCGCAGCGCCGAGGCCGGCTGGGGCCTGGCCACCACCGACGAGCCGGTCCGCGCCGGCACGTCCATGGAGTCGCTCGCCGGCCTCAAGACGCCGTTCCGGCCCCACGGCCGGGTGACCGCGGGCAACGCGGCCGGCATCAACGACGGTGCCACGGCCGCCCTGCTCGCCGACGAGGAGACCGCGCGCGAGCTCGGCCTGCCGGTGCGCATGCGCCTCGTCTCCTATGCGTTCTCGGGCGTCGAGCCCGAGGTGATGGGCGCCGGTCCGATCCCGGCCACCGAGAAGGCGCTGGCCAAGGCCGGGCTGACCATCGACGACATCGACGCCTTCGAGATCAACGAGGCCTTCGCGGTCCAGGTGCTCTCGCTGCTCGAGCACTACGGCATCGCCGACGACGACGTCCGCGTCAATCCGTACGGCGGCGCCATCGCCATGGGCCACCCGCTGGCCTCCTCCGGGGTGCGCCTGATGACCCAGCTCGCGAACTCCTTCGCCGAGCGTCCCGAGGCCCGCTACGGCATCACCACCATGTGCGTCGGCATCGGCATGGGCGGCACCGTGATCTGGGAGAACCCGAACTGGCAGCGTCCGATCGAAGCAGGAGAGACCAAGTGAGCAACATCGACTCATTGCTGAAGCGCGCCGAGGAGCTCTCCTCCGACGCCGAGCGCATCACCCACGCGAAGCTGCGCAAGGTGTCCCTGCCGGGCGGCCGGACGGTCGGCCTGATCACCCTCGACAACGGTGAGGACCACACCAGGCCGAACACCTTCGGGTTCGGCTCGCTGCACTCGCTGAACACCGCGATCGACAAGGCCCTGGCCGACGACACCATCGACGCGATCGGCGTGACCGGCAAGCCGTTCATCCTGGCCGCCGGTGCGGACCTGACTTCGATTCAAAGGGCCGGCGGGGCTGGTGCTGAGGATGCCGTCCGCGTTCTCGCGCAGCTGGGCCACGCGGTCTTCCGCAAGCTCGGCGAGGGCGGCAAGCCGTCCTTCGGCTTCATCAACGGCCTCGCCCTCGGTGGCGGCCTCGAGGTCGCACTGCACTGCACCTACCGCACGGTCATGGACTCCGCACCGGCCCTCGGCCTGCCCGAGGTCATGCTCGGCCTGGTGCCCGGCTGGGGCGGCGCCTACCTCGTGCCCAACCTGCTGGGTGCGGACAAGGCGGTCACGCTGGCCATCGAGAACCCGCTCAACAACGGCAAGACCTTGGGCGGACAGGCCGCGTTCGACTTCGGTCTCGCCGACGCCGTCTTCGGTGGCGTCGACTTCCTGGAGCAGTCGCTGCTCTGGGCCGGTCGGGTCCTGTCCGGCGACGTGGTCGTCGAACGGCCGGAGATCGACCGCGGTGCCGGCTGGGACGCCGCCATCGCTCGTGCCGAGGCCATCGTCGCGGCGAAGACCGGTGGCGCCTCCCCCGCCGCGAAGCAGGCGATCGAGCTGATCGCGGGCGCCCGCGACGCCGACCGGGACGCGGGATTCGCTGCCGAGGACGACGCCCTCGACGCGATGTCGCGCACGCCCGAGCTGATCTCGAGCATGTACTCCTTCGACCTGGTCCAGAAGCGCGCCAAGCGCCCGGCCGGCGCCCCCGACCGTTCGCTCGCGCGCCCGGTCACCAAGGTCGGCATTGTCGGCGCGGGCCTGATGGCCAGCCAGCTGGCCCTGTTGTTCGTACGCCGCCTCAAGGTGCCCGTGGTCCTCACCGACCTCGACCAGGAGCGCGCCGACAAGGGCGTGGCCTATGTGCACGCCGAGCTCGACAAGCTGCTCGCCAAGGGCCGCTCCAACCAGGACAAGACCAACCGCCTCAAGGCGCTGGTCACCGGCTCGATCGACCAGTCGGTCGCCTTCGCCGGCGCCGACTTCGTGATCGAGGCCGTCTTCGAGGAGATGTCGGTCAAGAAGTCGGTCTTCGCGGCGGCCGAGTTGGTCGTCTCGCCCGAGTGCGTGCTGGCGACCAACACGTCCTCGCTGTCGATCACCGAGATGGCCTCCGGGCTCGAGCACCCGGAGCGGGTCGTGGGCTTCCACTTCTTCAACCCGGTCGCGGTGATGCCGCTGCTCGAGATCGTCAAGGGCGAGCAGACCGACGACGCGACCCTGGCCACCGCCTTCGGCACCGGCAAGGGCCTGGGCAAGACCACGATCCTGGTCAAGGACAGCCCGTCGTTCATCGTCAACCGGCTGCTCGGCCGCTTCATGGGCGAGGTCGCGCGCATCGCCGACGAGGGGACGCCGATCCAGGTCGTCGACTCGGCGTTCGCCGGCGTCGCGCCGATGCCGCCCTACATGCTGCTGTCCCTGGTGGGCCCGGCGATCGCGTTGCACAACAACGAGACGTTGTACGGCGCCTTCCCGGACCGCTTCTACGTGTCGGAGAACCTCAAGCGCGTGGTCGAGGCCCGCAAGTCGAGCTTCTACGGCGCCGACGGCACCATCGACCCGTCGGTGGCCGAGCTGCTCGTGCAGCCCGAGTCCCCGGTCGTGAAGACCGCCGAGGAGGTGCGCGAGCAGACCCTGTGCGCGCTCGCGGACGAGGCGCAGCGGATGCTCGACGAGGGCGTGGTCGCCGCTCCCGAGGACCTCGACCTGGCGATGATCACCGGCGCCGGGTTCTCCTTCTGGAACGGCGGCCTGACCATGCTGCTCGACATCGCCGGCATCTCGGAAGAGGTCAACGGCAAGCGTTTCCACTGATCGGCCTCCCCCAGGATTGGGCCCGGACTGGTCATTTCCGACCATGCCGGCTCTGACCCATCGGGGGTGCCGAGGAGACGCAGGGGCTCCTAACCTTTCGGGAGAGTCTTCAAGTTTCCGCAGTTGTTCACGGAGGAGACGGGGGCCAGGGACGTTCGGCCGACGGGCCGGGCGTCCCTGCTCCGTCAGGTGCCGAGCCGCGAGTTCAGTCGCGGGCGGAGTAGTCCATGGCCGGCACGCCGTGGCCCTGGCCGACCCGACTGTGCTGGTAGCCGTAGCCGAAGTAGATCGCGAAGCCGAGCGCCATCCAGACCAGGAACCGCAGCCAGGTCTCGGCCGTCAGGTTGAGCATCAGGAAGACGCAGATGGCCGCGGAGAGCCACGGCAGCCACTGCGAGAAGGGCACCCGGAAGGACCGCTCGAGATCGGGGCGGCGCTTGCGCAGGATCGGCACCGCGATCGAGACGAGGGCGAACGCCGACAGGGTGCCGATGTTGACCATCTCCTCCAGCTTCCCGATCGGGGTCAGTGAGGCGACGAGGGCCACGACGACACCGATGACGACGGTGATCCGCACGGGTGTGCCGGTGGTGGGGTTGACCTTGGCGAGAGCCAGCGGCATCAGGCCGTCGCGGCTCATCGCGAAGAACACCCGGACCGCACCGATCAGCAGCGTCATCACCACGGTCGTCAGGCCGGCCACGGCGCCCGCGGAGATCAACGTGGCGTAGCCGTCCTTGCCCTGGGCGACGAACGCGTTGGCGAGCGCGGCGTCGGGGTTGATGTCCTGGTAGTTGACCATCCCCGTGATCACCAGCGCCACGGCCATGTAGAGGATCGTGCAGACGATGAGCGAGCCGATGATGCCGCGGGGCAGGTCCTTCTGCGGGTTGCGCGCCTCCTCCGCCGTGGTGGCCACGACGTCGAAGCCGATGTAGGCGAAGAAGACCAGCGACGCGGCGAACAGGATGCCGGCCGAGCCGTAGACACCGGGTGCGCCGAAGACCGACTGGATCAGCGGCGTGTGCAGCCAGCCGCCGGCGGTCTCACCGGGCGCACTCTCCGGCACGAACGGCTTGTAGTTGTCCATGTCGATGAACTGGATGCCGGCGATGATCACGAAGAGCACCACGAAGAGCTTCAGCGCCACGAGGGCGAGGTTGACCCGCAACGACTCCTTGATGCCGAACGCGACCAGCGCGGTCAGGATGAGGACGAGCAGGAAGGCGGCGAGGTTGAACGTGTCGCCGTACCCGAGATGATCGGGCCAGCCGACGCCGATCTGGCCCAGGAACGTCTCGAAGTAGGACGCCCAGCCCTGCGCGACGACCGACGCGCCGAGCATCAGCTCGAGGATCAGGTCCCAGCCGATGATCCAGGCGACCAGCTCGCCCATGGTGGCGTAGGAGAACGTGTAGGCCGAGCCGGACACCGGCACCGTCGAGGCGAACTCGGCGTAGCAGAGCGCCGCCAGGGCACAGCAGATCGCCGCGATCGCGAACGAGAACACCACGGCCGGCCCTGCATAGGCCTGCGCGACGCGGCCGGTGAGGGTGAAGATGCCGGCGCCGATGATGACGCCGATCCCGAAGACCGTGAGGTCGAGGGCCGACAGGCTCTTCTTGAGCTTGAAGTCCGGATCTTCCGTGTCGGCCATCGAGTGCTCGATGGACTTCGTGCGCATCAGGTTCATGCCAGCAACGTAGACCCGGCTCGGGGCTACTCGCGAGTCATCCGTACGTCGCCACGATCCGCTTCGCCGCCTCGCGTGCCAGCTGCGCCGAACCCATCTGCAGCGTCTGCTGGAGCTCGTCGTCCTGGTCGCCAGGGTCGACCGCGGCGAGGTCGTCGAGCAGCTGCCACAGCATCGGTTCGCCGTACATGTCGACGATCGCCTCGCAGGCCCACCAGGAGATGCCGTAGTGGGCGGCCTGGTCCTCGTCGTTGTAGTCGAGGTCGGGCGGCAGCTCGTCGAGCCCGGCCCTGGCGACATCGATCGCGGCCTGGCTGATCAGCCGCCGGTCCTCGGGCAGCGGCTGGACCGAGACCCACTCGGCGATGCCTTCGCCCAGCCATGTCGGTACGTCGTCGTCCAGGCTGCCCAGGGCGACGTGGGTGAGCTCGTGGCGGATCAACCTGGCCAGCTGTTGCGGGTCGCTGTCGAGCATCCGCGGGTGCAGCAGGAAACGGGTCCCCGCCAGCGGGGCGTCCTGCTCGCCGTCGAGCTCGGCCGGCACCGGGAAGGAGACCGCGTCGAGCGCGTCCGGGTCCTGCGCCGGGAGGTCGTCGAGGCCCTCGAGCAGGTCCGTGTCGGACAGGGCGTAGACGACGACGTGGCCGTCCCACTCGTAGGGCACTGCCTCGCCGACCTGGCCGATGCCCTCCTGGACGGCGCGGATCACCGCTCCTGCCTCGTTGATGCTCTGCCGGTCGAAGATGCCCAGCACACCGTCGTTGTCGATGACCGAGATCGCGCGGCTGTCCCAGGGCTGGACGTCGACCTCGTTGCGCTGCTCCCACGAGCGGTCCCGGTCGCTGGCGATCAGCAGGCCGGCGCCACCGTCCTGTCGCGTGAAGTGGAAGCGGGCCGGCCGCACCACGGGCATCGCGTCGTAGCCGTCGAGCTGGAGCTGCACGTCGATCACGGCGTCGTAGCCGCCGGCCGTGCGCACCAGCGTGCTCGCGTCGACCTGGTAGGCCAACGTGGCGATGGGGAGCTGGCTGAGGTTGGCGTAGTAGACGCGCTCGCGGTCGACGAACTTCTGCTCGGCGTCGTCGACGGTCGCCATGAACGCCTCCTCGTCCTGCTTCCTCAGCGCGCGCGCCCGCTGGCGCAGCACCCGCTCCATCTGCGGGATGACCTCGGCGGTGGGCGTGTCTCCCGGCTCCGTGTCCCGCGCCGGGTCGCCGGTGCAGGCGGTCAGCGTGGGGGCCACCAGCAGCGCGAGCGTGGCCAGCAGTGCGGCGTACGACCGGACGCGCGCCTCGGGCCCGGCCTCAGGACTGGTGATCGACATCGTGCAGGGCCCGACCGTCGGCGACGGCAGTGACGTCCTCCACGATCCCGCGCGCGATGGTCTGGGCGTCGAGGCCGACGCGGCTCAGGATCACGTCGCGCTTGGCGTGGTCGAGGAACTCCTGCGGGATGCCGTGGAGGCGGTACGGCGTGGTGACGCGGGCGTCGTTGAGGGTCTGCAGCAGGACCGCGCCGCAGCCGCCGATCCGGCCGTTGTCCTCGATGCTCACGACGAGACTGTGCTCACGGGCCAGGTGGACGATCGCCGGGTCGACCGGCTTGACCCAGCGCGGGTCGACGACGGTCACGCCGATGCCCTGCGCGGTGAGGCGCCCGGCGACGTCGACCGCGGTGGTGCACATCGAGCCGACAGCGACGATCAGCACGTCCTTCTCGCCCTCGCGGACGAGCACGTCGGCGTCGCCTGCCTTGTCGATGGTGTCGACGTCGGTCGGCGGCGGACCCTTCGGGAAGCGCACCACGGTGGGCGCGTCGTCAACCTCGATCGCCTCGTCGAGGAGCTCCCCGAGGCGGGTCACGTCACGCGGCGCGGCGAGCCGCAGACCCGGCACAACTTGCAGGATCGACATGTCCCACATGCCGTTGTGGCTGGCGCCGTCGTCGCCGGTCACACCGGAGCGGTCGAGCACGAAGGTCACCCCGCACTTGTGCAGCGCGACGTCCATCAGCACCTGGTCGAAGGCGCGGTTCAGGAAGGTCGCATAGACCGCGAAGACCGGGTGCAGACCACCCATCGCCAAGCCGGCAGCCGACGTGGTGGCGTGCTGCTCGGCGATCCCGACGTCGAAGGTGCGCTCGGGGAACCGTGCGGCAAAGGTGTCGAGCCCGACCGGGTGCATCATCGCGGCGGTGATCGCCACGACGTCCTGGCGACGCTCGCCGATCTCGACGATCTTGTCGGAGAAGTGGTCGGTCCAGATGCGGCCCTTCGGCTTCTCCGCGCCGGTCTGGACGTCGAAGGGCCCGGGGGCGTGGAACTGGTCGGCCTCGTGCCGCTCGGCCGGGTCGTAGCCGTAGCCCTTGCGGGTGATTGCGTGCACGATGACCGGCCCGCCGAAGCGCTTCGCGTGGGTGAGCGCCTGCTCCATGGCGTCGCGGTCGTGCCCGTCGATCGGTCCGACGTACTTCAGCCCGAGGTCCTCGAACAGTCCCTGCGGGGCGAGCGCGTCCTTCATGCCCTTCTTGACGGCATGCAGGGCTTCGTACGCCGCATGGCCGACGCCCGGAACGGCGTTGAGGCGCTTCTTGACCAGGTCGAGCACCTGCTCGTAGCGCGGGTTGGTGCGCAGGGTGGTCAGTGCGGTGGCCAAACCGCCGATGGTCGGGGTGTAGGAGCGCTCGTTGTCGTTGACGACGATCACGAGCTTGGAGTCGCGGGCGATCGCGATGTTGTTCAGGGCCTCCCAGGCCATGCCGCCGGTGAGGGCGCCGTCGCCGA
>JBDSPC010000376.1:0-13369 GCA_039914485.1 Nocardioides sp. | reverse complement strand
GTGCGAGGCGATCTCCTTGGCCACGGTCTTGTAGACGGCGTGGTTGTCGGCGGTGACCAGCACGTCGTCGTACAGGAAACCGATCTCGTGCTGGCCGAGGTTGCACTCGCCCTTGGCGCCCTCGACGTTCAGCCCGGCGGCGTACATCGTGTTGCGGATGTCGCGGAGCAGCGGCTCGATCCTGGTGGTGCCGACGATGGAGTAGTCGACGTTGTACTGGTTGGCCGGGGTGAGGTCGCGGTAGTTGGCGTCGTGCGCCTCTTCGTAGGTGTCCTCGAAGACGATGAACTCGAGCTCGGTGCCGGCGACCGCGTCGTAGCCGAGGTCGGCCGCCCGCTGCTGCTGGGCCTTGAGGATGCTGCGGGGTGACTGGACGACCGGCGCGTGGTCGGGCCAGACGAGGTCGCACTGGACCATCGCGGTCGCCGGCAGGTGCGTGAGCACCCTGAGCGTGTCGAGGTCGAGGACGAACTCCATGTCGCCGTACCCCCGGTCCCAGGAGGTGATGGCGTAGCCGCCGACCGTGTTCATGTCGATGTCGACCCCGAGCAGGTAGTTGCAGCCCTCGGTGCCGTGGCCGAGGACGATGTCGACGAAGTAGTGCCCGTGCAGGCGCTTGCCCTGCAGCCGGCCCTGCATGTCGGTGAAGGCGACGACGACCGTGTCGATCTCACCGGCCCTGATCCGGGCCGTCAGGTCGTCGACGCTGAGGTGCCTGTCGTTGCGGGTCATGCTTCCCCTGTCCGTTTCATCTGGGTCATCCGAGCAGACCGCGCAGGAGCGCGGCCGTGTCGTCGCAGTGCTGTTCCATGGCGCGCCGTGCCTTCGTCGCGTCGCCGTCCAGGATGGCCTTCACGATCGCGCGGTGCTGGCGGGTCGAGTGCTCGATGTTGACCTCGAGCACCGGGATGGCCTGGAGCAGGTCGTGCAGGCAGGCCTGCACCTCGGTCACCGCCTTGACCGTCATCGGCGAAGCCGTCACCGACGCGATCGCGAGGTGCAGTCGCGAGTCAGCCTGGCGGTGGGCCGCCTCGTCCTCGGCCTGGTCGACCTCCGCGAGCGAGGTGGTGAGCATCATCCGCTCCGAAGCGCTCAAGGTCCGGCCCGCGGCGATGTGGCACGCGCCCGGTTCGACGACGCGACGAAACGTCAGGGAGTCCAGCAGGTGCTCCTTGCGGTCCGCGATCCCCGGCGTCCCGCCCTTCGCGGGTGCTTCCGGTCGGTACGACACCACAGTGCCGCCGCCCCGCCCGCGGGTCGTGTTCACCATGTCGGCCATCCGCAGCGCCGCGATCGCCTCGCGGAGGGTGGCCCGGGAGACGCGCATCCGCTCGGCGAGTTCGCGCTCGGTCGGCAGCGGCGACCCGAACGGGTAGACCCCGAGCCGGATCGCCGTCGCCAGCTGCTCGACGCAGCCCTCGAAGGCGTGGTGGCCACGCACCGGACGCAGGACGACGTCCCCGAGGTGATCCGCGGCCCGAGCAGCATTCATGGCAGCAGGGCTCAGGGGACTTCGGCGGGGTCGATCGTGCGGATCGGGCCCTTGAACCAGTTCTTCGCGGAGGCCTGCCACCAGATGGTGATCGCCAGCAGCGCGCCCAACGTGACGATCGGCGAGTAGTTCACGAACTTCCACTCGAAACTGTCGTCGAACGGGTTTCCCGGCTTGTAGGTCGGCATCATCAGGAACAGCGACACGATGATGATCTCGGCGACGGCCAGCGGGTTCATCCACTTGTACTTCGAGCCGTTGTTCCACGCACCGGCCTCGAAGTTGTCCCCGTGGCGGTAGCGCAGCCAGATCGGGATCGCGAAGGAGAGGTAGAGACCCAGCACCGCGATCGAGGTGACCGCGAAGAAGGCGATCGGGGAGTAGATCGGCGCCTCCGGGGTGCCGATGTTGACCTCGACCAGGGCGGGCAGCGTAACCAGTGCGGCCATCACGGCTACCAGCATCACGGCTCGGGCGGGGACGCGGTTGGCCGACAGCATCGACCAGTGCTTCGAGCCGGGCACCGCCCCGTCGCGGCTGAACGCGTAGGTCATCCGGGACGCCGAGGTCATGCAGGACACGGCGCAGAAGAGCTGGCCGGCCGAGGAGATGAAGAGCACCGTGCCGGCCCAGTTGCTGCCGAGCGCGGCCGCGAAGATCGGCGCGACACCGCCGGCGCCGAGCGAGTTGTCGGGGCTTCCGTCCGCCAGGTTCGGTACGGCGAACACGACCGCGAGCAGCAGGATGTAGCCGCCGATGGCGGAGTAGAGGATGGACTGCCAGATGCCCTTGGCCGCGCCCATCGAGGCGCCCTTGGTCTCCTCGCTCAGGTGGGCGCAGGCGTCGTAGCCGGTGATCGTGTATTGCGTGAGCAGGAAGCCGAACGGGATGACGGCGAAGAAGAAGACGAAGCTGGAGGTGCTGCCGTCGGAGTAGCCGGAGTTGTTGATCCGCTCGGTGAAGACGTAGCTGAAGCTCTGGTGGGTGTCCGGGACGATCAGCAGGATGGCGACGATGATCGCGGCGCCGGCGACGTGCCACCAGACCGAGACGTTGTTCATGACCGCCATCAGGTGGCCGCTGAAGATGTTCAGCACCGAGGCGATCGCGAGGACCGCCACGAAGATGACGAACACGCGCGTCAGGGAGTAGCCGTCGGCGTACGACTCGGACCACATGCTGAGGGTGAGGTCGATGAAGGTCGCACAGCCGTAGGCGACGCCGGCGGTCACGGCGACCAGGCCGATGAGGTTGAGCCAGCCGGTGTAGAAGCCGGCGCGCGGGCCGCCGAGCTTGGCGGCCCACCAGTAGATGCCGCCCGAGGTCGGGTAGGCGGAGACCAGCTCGGACATGGTGAAGCCGATGAGCAGGATGAAGGCGCTGATGATCGGCCACGACCACGAGATCGAGACCGGACCGCCGTTGTTCCAGCCGGCGCCGAAGTTGGTGAAGCAGCCCGCCAGGATCGAGATGATCGAGAACGAGATGGCGAAGTTGGAGAAGCTCGACCAGTTGCGGTTGAGGTCTTGGCTGTAGCCCATCTCGGCCAGGCGCTTCGCGTCGGCGTCGAGTTCCTTGTGCGGGTCCGTCGTGCTCATCGCCACTCCTCTTCCACTACTGACCGGGTCTCGCCAGTGTGGTGTGGCGCACATTATGGTGTCAATGGCATGACCTTAGACCTTTACCGAGCGCAGCTCGATCGGATCCGCTGGCTGCACGGCCGGGCCTACGCCGTGGAGCCGCTGCCGGGCGGGCTGACGAACGTGAACCTCAAGGTCACGCTCCCCGATCGGACCGTGGTGGTCCGCATCGCTCAGCCGGGCAGCTCGTTGCTGGCGGTCGACCACGGGATCGAGCACGTCAACTCCATCGCGGCCTTCGAGGCGGGGGTCGGGGCTCCGGTCATCGACTACCTGCCCGAGGAGGGACTCATGGTCGTGGGGTACGTCGAAGGCCGCACCTTCACCGAGGACGACCTGCGCTCCGGCGGCCAGCTCGGTCGCGTCGCCGCTGCCTGCCGGCAGCTCCACCAGGGACCGCGCTTCGTCAACGACTTCGACATGTTCGTCATCCAGGCCGGCTACCTCTCGGTGGTGCAGTCGCGCGGCTTCCGGCTGCCCTCTCGCTACCTCGAGTTCCAGGGCCACGTGGACCGGATCCGGGCGGCGTTCGCCGTACGACCCGAAGAGACGGTGCCGTGCAACAACGACCTGCTGGCGGGCAACTTCATCGACGACGGCACGAAGATCTGGCTGATCGACTACGAGTACTCCGGCAACAACGAGGCGTGCTTCGAGCTCGGCAACATCTGGAGCGAGGCGGACCTGTCGCTCGACCAGCTGTCCGAGCTGATGACGGCCTACGACGGGACGCTCGTGCGCCATCGGGTGGCGCGGGCGCGGCTGTGGGGGCTGATGTCGAAGTACGGCTGGACGCTGTGGGGATCGATCCAGCACGCTGTCAGCGACATCGAGTTCGACTTCTGGGGCTGGGCGATGGAGAAGTACGACCGCGCGGTCGCGGAGTTCGACGGGCCGGACTTCGAGGAGCTCCTGGAAGAGGTGACCCGCGCTGACTGACGCACTCCCTTCCAGGGCGCAGGTCGTGATCATCGGTGGCGGCGTGGTCGGCACCAGCGTCGCCTATCACCTGACCAAGCTCGGCTGGACCGACGTGCTGCTGCTCGAGCAGGGGCGGCTGTCGTCGGGCACGACCTGGCACGCGGCAGGCCTGGTCGGCCAGTTGCGCGCGTCGGAGAGCGGCACGCGGTTGGTGCAGTACTCCACCGAGCTCTATGCCTCGCTCGAGGCGGAGGTCGGGCTGTCGACCGGCTACAAGAGATGTGGTGGCGTGACCGTCGCGCGGACCGCGGACCGGATGACGCAGCTGCGGCGTACGGCGGCGAGCGCCGACGTCTACGGGCTGGAGTGCACGCTGCTCACGCCGTCCGAGGCTCGCGACCTCTATCCGGTGATGCAGGTCGACGACCTCGTCGGCGGGATCTGGCTGCCGGGTGATGCTACGGCGAACCCGACCGACCTGACGCAGGCGCTGGCTCGGGGTGCTCGTCGTGGTGGTGCCCGGGTGGTCGAGAAGGTGCGGGTGCTGGACGTGCCCGTCTCTGCGGGTCGGGTGACCGGCGTGCGCACCGATGCCGGGGACGTCGAGGCCGAGGTCGTCGTGAACTGTGCGGGGCAGTGGGCCAAGGCGGTCGGGCTGCTCGCGGGGGTCACGGTGCCGTTGCACTCGGCCGAGCACTTCTATGTCGTGACCGAGGCGCTCGACGGCGTACGACCCGATCTGCCGATCCTGCGCGACCCCGACGGCTACACCTACTTCAAGGAGGAGGTCGGCGGGCTCGTCGTCGGCGGCTTCGAGCCCGAGGCGAAGCCGTGGGTGGCGCCCGACCAGATCCCGTATCCCTTCGAGTTCCGGCTGCTCGAGGAGGACTGGGAGCACTTCTCGGTGCTGATGGAGAGCGCGATGCTGCGCATTCCGGCGCTGCGCGAGACGGGCGTGCGCAAGTTCTACAACGGGCCGGAGAGCTTCACGCCGGACAACCAGTTCATCCTCGGGCCCGCCCCGTCGGTGGCGGGGTTCTTCGTCGGTGCCGGCTTCAACTCGGTCGGCATCGCGTCGGCGGGTGGGGCGGGGCGGGCGCTGGCCGAGTGGATCGTGAACGGGGCGGCCACATCGGATCTCACGGCGGTCGACATCCGCCGGTTTGCGGGGTTCAACGGCAACAACCGCTGGCTGCGCGACCGCGTCGCCGAGGTGCTCGGCCTGCACTACGAGATCCCGTGGCCCAACCGCGAGATGCGAACGGCACGTCCGTTCCGTCGCTCGCCGCTGCACTCGGACCTGGCGGCCGCCAACGCGAACTTCGGCTCCAGGATGGGCTGGGAGCGGCCGAACTTCTTCGCTCCTCCCGGTGTCTCGCCGCAGATCGAATACACGTGGGGCAAGCCTCACTGGTTGCCGTGGGTGTCGTCCGAGGTCGTGAACACGCGCGCTGCGGTGACGGTCTTCGACCAGACGTCGTTCTCGAAGTACCTCGTCGTCGGGCCGGACGCAGAGCGCGCACTGCAATGGTTGTGTACGGCGGACGTCGACGTGGCTCCTGGTCGGACCGTCTACACGGGGATGCTGAACGCGCGCGGGACCTACGAGTCGGACGTGACCGTGACCCGTGTGTCGCTGACCGAATACCTGGTGGTCAGCAGCGCGGCGACCACCGAGCGGGACCAGGACCACATGCGGCGGAACATGCCGTCCGACTGTGCCGCGACGGTCGTCGACGTGACGTCGTCCCTCTCCGTGCTCGGCGTGATGGGCCCCCGGTCCCGCGCCCTCCTGTCCCGGCTGACCTCTGCGGACCTGGTCGACTTCCCGTTCGGCTCGAGCCGGGAGATCGACCTCGGGTGTGCGACCGTGCGCGCCACCCGGATCACGTACGTCGGCGAGCTGGGCTGGGAGCTGTACGTCCCGACCGAGTTCGCGGTGGGCGTGCTCTCCGACCTGCTGTCGGCGGGTTCCGACCTCGGAGTCGTGAACGGTGGCTACTACGCCATCGACTCGTTGCGACTCGAGAAGGGCTACCGCGCGTTCGGTCGAGAACTGACGCCCGACCACACGCCGGTCGATGCGGGCCTGTTGTTCGCGTGCAAGCTGCGCACTGACATCGACTTCCTGGGTCGGTCCGCCGTGGAAGCCGCGCGGGCCGCGGGCGCTCGCCGGAAGCTGGTGTCGTTCTCGGTGGACGACCCTGCCGCCATGTTGTGGGGTGGGGAGCTGGTGCTCCGCGACGGCGTGCCCGCCGGCCAGGTCACGTCCGCGGCGTGGGGACCGACGGTCGGCTCCTGTGTGGGGCTGGCCTACCTCTGGGATCCGAATGGGGGAGCGGTCGATGCGGAGTGGGTGCGCGCTGCGGCGTACGAGGTGAATGTGGGTGGCGACTGCCACCCGATCTCCGTGTCACTCCGCCCGCTCGTCGATCCCGAGGGCCTGCGGATCAAGGCCTGACGCCCGGGACGACTGACAGTCGGCTTGACACACCTGACTCACAGAACCAGCACAGACTTGTTGCGCACACTCGGTGCATGACCAGCTCCCGATCCGCACACTTCGCCAGGGTTTGCCACGGCGAGGGCCACCGTGGCGGTCCTCGGCGCGGCGGGAGCTCTCGGTACGGCGTTGGCCATCGGCGTGAACACGGCAGCGGTCACGGACGACACCGTCCAGATCCCGGAGACAGGCGACGTCGCCGGTCAGGACCGGGCGCCCGATCGGGAACGCGACGAGGGCGGGCGCACCCAGCCGCAGGTCTCGCCGGCCCGACCCGCTCCACCGCATGCCCAGAGCAACGGCTCCTGAGAGGAATCACCATGACCGACCATCGCACCGCAACCGTCCGACGCGCGGGCCGCGCCCGCGCCATGGTGATCGGCGGCTCGGCTGCCGCCAGCATCGCGCTCGCCTCCACGCTGGGGATGTCGGCGCACGCGGGCGACCAGACCGGCACCACCGTGACCGGATCCGGCAACAGCTCGGCGTCGAGCACAAGCGCAGGCACCGGCCTTGTCGGGGAGGGTCAGTCGACCACCTCGCACGCGAAGAGCAGCGGCTCATGAAGACCGTCGACTGGGAGCTGTGGAGCACGACCGCCAGGATCGTGGTGCTCGACGACCGGATGGTCGACCGGGCCATGAGGATCGCCGAGGACGAGCTGCAGCGCATCGAGCGGGCCGCCAGCCGCTTCCACGCCGGCAGCGAGCTGCTCACGCTCGGGCGTGATGTCGACGGCGGAGTGGACCTCTCGCCAACGCTCGCGACCCTGCTTCGTGCCGCCCTCCGGGCCGCCGAAGCCAGCGGCGGAGCGGTCGATCCGACCGTTGGCTCGGCGCTGGCAGATCTCGGCTACGACCAGAGCTACGAGCTGATCGGGGCCGACGACAAGCCGGTCCACATCGTCGTACGGCGCGTGCCCGGCTGGCGTTCGCTCCGGCTGGACGGCGACCGGCTCTTCCGACCCGAGGGGATCCTCCTCGATCTCGGGGCCACGGCCAAGGCGGTGGCCGCCGACCTGGTCGCCACGGCCGTCTCCGACCGCCTCGGGACCGGGGTCCTCGTCAGCCTGGGTGGTGACATCGCCACCGCCGGCGAGGCCCCGCAGTCCGGTTGGCAGGTCCTCGTGCAGGACGTCTCGGCCGACCCGGCAGCCCACGTCACCCTCTCCGCCGGCGCGGCGATGGCGACCAGCAGCACGGTCCGTCGCACCTGGCGGCGCGACGGACGCACCTTCCACCACGTCATCGACCCCGAGACCAGTCAGCCCGCAACGCCGGTCTGGCGCAGCGTCACGGCCGTCGCGCCCACCTGCGCCGAGGCGAACACCATCACCACGGGTGCCCTCGTCAAGGGCGCCGACGCCATCGACTGGATCAGGAGCTGTGGTCGACCGACCCGCCTGGTCGACCGGACCGGTCGGGTGCTGACACTCAACGCCTGGCCCGAGGAGCGTGCGGCATGAACGAGGCGCTGTGGGCCCTCGGCCGCGGGACCGGGGTCGTCGCGCTCGTGATGTTCACGGTCGCCCTCGTGCTCGGGATCCTCACCCGCTCGGGTCGACCGATGCTGGGGCTGGGCCGCTTCGGGGTCGCCGAGGTGCATCGCACCGCGGCCCTGACCGGGACCGGCCTCGTCGCCGTACACCTGGTGAGCCTGTTCCTTGATCCCTATGCCCAGTTGAAGGTCGTCGACTTCGTGGTGCCGTTCATCGGCAGCTACCGGCCGTTCTGGCTCGGGCTCGGAACTCTCGCCGTCGACCTGTTGGTCGTCATCACGGTGGTCAGCCTGCTGCGCGAGCGCGTCGGCCCGCGGGTCTTCAAGGCCGTGCACTGGGCGACCTACGCACTGTGGCCGATCGCGCTGGCCCACGCGCTCGGCAACGGCAGCGACAACGGCTCAGCGTGGCTCCAGAGTCTCGCCCTGGTCTGCGCGGTCGCGGTCTGCTCGGCCCTGGCGTGGCGGCTGACAGGGTCGTACGCCGAACGCGGCCGGACCCGTGTCCCCCGGACGGTGCCGAGATGACCGCGCACGCTCTCGACCTGGGCCTCCAGGGGACGCAGCGACTCCTGGCAGCGCGAGACTCCAGCCTCGACGAACACCTGCGCACGTTGGGGCCGGTTCCCGCCGTCGCCCTCTGCGAGCTGATCTCGATCACTGAACAAGCAGGGCTCACCGGCCGCGGCGGGGCGGGCTTCCCGACCGCTCGCAAGCTCCGCGCCGTCGGCGAAGGCCGGCGTCGACCCGTCGTCGTCGGGAACGCGATGGAGGGTGAGTACCTCTCCGACAAGGACCGCACCTTGCTGGCCCGCTCGCCACACCTCGTCCTCGACGGTCTCGAGCTGCTCGGCCGAGCACTCCATGCCAAGCGGCTCATCCTCGCGACCGGGGAGCGCATCGACTCAGGTCCGGTTCGATCGGCCGTACGGGCCCGTCGTGCCGAGATCGATGTCCGTGACATGACGGGTGGCTTCCTCGGCGGTCAGGAGAGCGCGCTGGTGAGCCAGCTGAACCGGCGCGCCCCCGTCCCCCAGGATCCGCACACGCCGGTGTACGCACGCGGCGTCGACGGGCGTCCGACCCTGGTCGTCAACGTCGAGACCCTGGCCCACCTCGCGCTGCTCGCCAGGTTCGGACCCGGCTGGTTCCGCACCCAGGGCACGCCGGACGATCCGGGAACATTCCTGGTCACGCTCAGTGGTGCCCTGCGGCCCGGAGTCCAGGAGATCGCCCGCGGCACCCGGCTCGGAGCACTCCTCGACGGCGCGGGTGCCGACCGCACCCGCCTGTCCGGTGTCCTCCTGGGCGGCTACCACGGCACCTGGCTCCCTCCGCAGGCGTTCGACGTCGCCCTGAGCAGCACCGGGCTGGCGGCGTACGGCGCCCGCACCGGCGCTGGCATCGTGCACGCCCTCGACAGCACCCGCTGCCCGTTGCGCGTCAGCGCAGACATCGTGACCTACCTCGCTCGGCAGACCAGCGGACAGTGCGGCCCGTGCATCAACGGCATGCCACGGATGGCGGACACGCTGCAGCGCCTCGCCAGACCGGGGGCCGACCCACGACTGGTGGCCGAGGTTGCACGGCTGCGCGGCCTGATCACGGGGCGGGGAGCCTGTGCCCATCCGGACGGCAGTGCCCGGTTCGCGATGAGCGCGCTCACAGCCTTCTCCGGCCATGTCGATGAGCATCTGGGAGGCGAATGCCATGCCACGCCTGCTGATTGACCGGACCCGGTGCGACGGGCACGGATCGTGCGCAGAGCTCCTGCCCGAGCTGCTGGACCTGGACGGATGGGGATATCCGATCGTCCGAAGCGGGGAGCGCGACCCGGTGGTGCCTCGCCACCTCGAGCCACTCGCGCGCCGGGCCGCCGCGGCGTGCCCGCTGCTCGCGCTGCGTCTCGGCTGACCTCAGCGGTGGAGCGGGAGCTCCAGCACGAAGCGCGAGCCCGGACCGTCGTCCCGGTTGTCGGCCGTGACTCGCCCGCCGTGGTTGGCCGCCACGTCGGCAACGAGGGCCAGCCCCAGTCCGTAGTGGCGGCGCTGTGACGGGCCGGACGATTCGTCGCGTCTGCTGGCGAACCGGTCGAAGACGTGGGGCAGGACGTCCGGCCGCAGTCCGGCTCCGTCGTCGAGGACCTCGATGACTGCATGGCGTCCGGCCTTGGTCACACGCACCAGCACCGTGGTCGATGCATGGTCCAGCGCGTTGTCGACCAGGGCGAGGAGCGCCCTGCGCACGGCGGCGCCGGAGACCGCGACGTGGACCGGCTCAGCTGCGTCCACTGCGAGTTCCAGACCCAGGGCATCGGCTTCTGCCGCGGCCGACGCGACCACGCCCGCGGCCATCACCGCGAGGTCGAAGTTCTCCCGCGGCGCCTCATCTCGGGTGTCGGCGGCCACGAGCAGCTCGTCCAGCAGCTCACCCAGGTTGCGAGCATCCAGCACGACGCCCTCGATCTCGGAACCGATGTCGTCGCCTCGGGCGGCGTGTCGGGCCAGCATCTGCGCGCGGGTGCTCAACAAGGTCAATGGGGTGCGCAGCTCGTGACTGGCATCGGCCACGAAGCGGCGCTGCAACGCGATCGTGCGCGCCATCGGGGCCACGGCACGCCTGGCCAGCCAGGCTGCGGCCAGCGCGGCCAGCAGGACGCCGAACAGGCCGGCCCAGGCAAGCCCGGCGATCAGCCGTCGGCTCTCGTCCTCGATGGGTTGTCGATCCAGCGCCGCCTGCACGATCCGCCCGTCGACCCGCTCGGTGCGGACGAGGTACTCATGCTCGGTGATCGACACCGAACGCTCGACCGGTTGTCCGGTGCGCTCCACCTCAGCGAGGTCGTCGCGCACCGGGAAGCCCTCCGGCAGCTGCACGGACGACTGCTCTCCTGTCTCGTCGACGATGGTCATCAGCACGTCGCGAGGAGCCTCCTCAGGACGATCCAGGCTCGCGGTGGCGTCCGCGAGTCGCGCCCGCGCCGAGGACACCGCCGATCGCTCGACCAGCGCCCACTGGACCATGGCCACCAGGAGCAGGCACAGCACGATCAGTCCGCCGGCCTGCAGTGCCAGCCGCCGGGCGGTCTGCCGGAGCTGCTGCTCGTCGGCCGCGTTCACGAGCGTCCCAGCCGGTAGCCGAGCCCGTGCACTGTGACCACCACGTCGCGACCCAGCTTCCGTCGCAGGTAGTGCACGTAGGTGTCGACGAGGTTGCCCTCGCCAGCTCCGTCGAAGACCAGGTCGAGCAGGTCGGCGCGCGTGAAGATCCGGCCGACGTTGCGACCGAGCACGTCGAGCAACGCGGCCTCCCGATCGGTCAGCCCGACTTCTCGGCCATCGTCGAATCGCACCGAGCGGGTGTCCCGGTCGAACTTGCCGCCGGGCACCGCCAGCACGTCGGCCGCCTCGACGGTACGGCGCAGCAGCGCGCGCAGCCTGGCCAGCAGCTCCTCGATGTCGAACGGCTTGCCCAGATAGTCCTCGGCCCCGGCATCGAGCCCCACCACGCGATCCGCGGGGTTCGCCAGCGCCGAGAGCACGAGGACGGGAGTGGTGATCCCCGAGCGGCGCAGGCGCCCGAGCAGGTCGAGTCCCTCGATGGCGGGCAGACCGCGGTCCAGCACCATCACGTCGTACGCCGTGGTGAGGCCGAGATGAAGACCGCGCTGGCCGTCGGGCGCGGTGTCGACGGCGTACCCCTCGTCATGCAGCAGGTCCGTCAACATCCGGGCGAGCTGCGGGTCGTCCTCGACCAGCAGGACACGCGTGCGCGAGGACATGGCGTCAGTGTGACGGGTGCACGGCCACCGAGGTCGGTGCAGCGGCACCCGCGGCCACGTCATCCCAGGCGGCCTTGGCACCGCTGTGTCCGATCAGGGCCACGATCACGAGGGTCCCGACGGCGACCACGACGCTGCCACCACGCACGACCCAGTGTGCCCAGGAGGGAACGGCGGTGCTCGGGCGGTGGTGCAGCCACCAGGCTGCGGCCGACAGGATCGCGAGGGGCAGCACCCACCACAACAGCAGCTCGCCCAGTTCCGCATGCTCGTTGACGAGCGTCGAGGACCCGGTCAGGTGCTCGAGCTCCTCGCCCGAGCTCGTCGACAGCGGAGCCAGGATCGCCCCGGCCAGACTGAGTGCCGCCGGCAGCCAGCCAGCCCACGCGCGGAAGCGGGGCCGCAGGGTCGCCACGAGGACGGAGATCGCGGCGGCGGGCACGACGACGACGGTCGCGTGCACGATCAGCGGATGGGCAGGGAGACCGAAGAAGCTGTCCAACATGGGAGCACGTCCTGTCTGAGATGGAATGCCCCACGATCTCCGGAGTTTCTTGGAGGGTTCTGGGGAGGGGCTCCTGGACGCGGTGTGGCCCGATCGCCCGCGCTCCGGGCCGGGCATGCAAAAGACCCGGGCCGATGGCCCGGGTCTTCGCGACTCATGTGTCACATATGTCGCGACTCATCACATGGCGGAGGATAGGGGATTCGAACTGGCGATCATCCCCGAACACACCCGAGCCCCGGAACCCCGATTCACGCTCAAATCAGGCGTGAAACCCATGCCTGTGCAACGAATGACATCGTTGTAGTACACGGATCTACAGGGTCGGTAGCACATGAGTTAGCACATGAGGAGGCGTCGGGTGCCGTCCGAAGGTCCTGCCCGGCGGCGGCAGCAATGCGTAGACTCCGACCATGAGTGAAGCCGTCAGCCGTCTCGACCGGATCACGGTCGACCCGTCGATCTGTCACGGCGCCCCTGCAATCCGCGGCATGCGCCTGCGGGTGCAAGACGTCCTCGAACTGCTCGCCTCCGGCATGACCTACGACGAGATCCTCACCGACTACGACGAGCTTGAACGAGATGACATCCTCGCCGTCCTGGAGTTCGCCGCGCTCGACTCCGCCGGACGTCTCCAACGCGTCGTGGCGTGACCGCGTTCCTCGTCGACCAGCAGTTGCCGAAGGTCCTCGCCAACTACTTGACCGAGCAGGGTCACGACGCGCGGCACATCAAGGACTACCCGGGCGGCCCGACCATGTCGGACGCGCAGATCGCGCTCCTGTGCGACGTCGAGAGCCGCTTCGTGGTGACCAAGGACGAGGACTTCAGGATCTCGCACCTGTTGGGGAAGCCACCGGCGAAGCTCCTCCACGTCACGTGCGGAAACATCTCTACCCGCGACTTGCTCGCGCTTTTCGATCAACACTTGCCTGAGTTCGAGGTGGCAATCACTGCCTACGCCTACTTGGAGATCAATCGGCTTGGCGTGATCATCCACGATCCCAGTTGACTCTTGGGCGCCGGCCGC
>JBDSPC010000368.1:0-2858 GCA_039914485.1 Nocardioides sp. | reverse complement strand
GGGAGTCGGGCGCGAAGTAGGACGTCACGTGGTAGCCCCACGAGCCGCCGAACGGGTGCTGCATCACCGGCATCAGCTCGACGTGCGTGAAGCCGAGGTCGGCGAGGTAGGGGACGAGCGCGTCGGCGATCTGGTGCCAGTCGTAGAGCTCAGCCGCCGAATCGTGACGGCCGGGGTGCTTGCGCCACGACGCGAGGTGCATCTCGTAGATCGACATCGGTGCGTCGACGGCCACCTTGTCGGCGCGGGCGGCGAGCCAGGCGTCGTCGTTCCAGACATAGCTGGAGTCCCAGACGATCGAGGCGGACCGCGGCGGCTTCTCGGCATAGCGGGCCATCGGGTCGGCGCGGTCGACCCACACGTCGTCGGCGCCGCGGACGCGGAACTTGTACTGCGCACCGAGGCCGACGCCGGGCACGTGGGCGCTCCAGATGCCGGAGTCGCCGACGCGCGACATCGGGTGCTGGGAGCCGTCCCAGCCGGTCCACTCGCCGAGCACCTGGACCTCGAGCGCGTTGGGTGCCCAGACGCGGAAGTCGACGCCGGCCCGGCCATCGGTGGAGACGACCTGCGCGCCGAGCACCTTCCAGAGCTCTTCGTGCCGGCCCTCGTGGATGAGGTGGATGTCGAGCTCGCCGGGAGCCCCGGTGTTCTGTGCGGTCGTCATGACTACTCCGTCCTGCTCTGCGAGAGGCGAGTGAGTGCATCGAGCGGGATGCTGACCCAAGTGGGTCGGTTGCGGGCCTCGTAGACCGCCTCGTAGACGGCCTTGTCCGCGACATAGGCGTCGAGCAGCGTCCGTTCCGCTGCGGTCAGCTCGCGTCCGGCGTACGACGTCAAGAAGGCCTCGGCGTTGCGCTGGGACCACTCGGTGGCGCGGTAGGCCTGCTGGCTCTCCTCGCCCGCGCCGGCGTCGACGGCGAAGCTGGTCATCCGCACCGCGCTCGGCGCGTAGTCGAAGGAGCGCAGCATGCCGGCGACATCGCGCCAGGGCGAGTCGGGCAGCAGGCGCTCGGCCAACGGCTTGGCCGGCTCGCCCTCGAAGTCGACGATCTTCCAGCCCCTGACGGTGCGCAGGGTCTGAGCCAGGTGCAGGTCGCCGTGGATCTGCTGCACCGGCACCTCGGACAGGGCGCCGAGGGCGTCGTACGCCGCACGCAGCGCGTCCGCATGCTCCGCGAGCTCGGGCACCACATCGATCGCGGCGGCCAGCCGGTCGCGCATGGCGGCGGCCAGGGCGGCCGTCTCGTCGGCGGACAGGGTCGCAACCGGGAAGTGCTCGGCCAGCGTCTCGTGCGTCTCCGCGAGTGCGCGGCCCAGCCGGGCGGCCTCGCCGGCGAAGTCGCCGCCGACCTCCTCCGCGTGCAGATCGGCCTCCGCGAACAGGTTGCGGACGCTGGCCAGTGCCAGCTCCCAGCCGTCGGTGGCGGTGCGCAGGAACTGCTGGAGCATCGCGAGCTGGATCGTCGAATACGTCCCGTCGGCTTCCATGTCCACGAAGTCGAGCCAGCCGAAGAGGGCGGCGACGTGGTCGGAGCCGGCGCGGGTGAGCACCTCGTGGATGGACACGTCGGGGTTCACGCCGGGTGTGACCTTGCGGAAGACCTTCAGCAGCGAGTCCTCGCCGAAGAGGACCGAGGAGTTGGACTGCTCGCCGGTGAACAAAGTCGAGTGCGCCTCGGTGTCCAGGTCGTGTCCCTCGACCCGGTGGAACGCCAGGTCGTCCGCGGTGACCTTGCCGTCGGCGGCCGACGCGAACGCCTGCAGCCACAGGGCCATCGCCTTGCGGTCGTGCACGGCGTCGTACGCCCAGTGCTGGTTCAGCTCGGGGTCGTCGACCTGACCGATGAGCGCGTGCCCGAGCCGGTCCTGCTGGTCGGGGTAGAGCGCAAGCGGGACCTGATAGAAGTCGGAGTCGCCGTCGGCGTACGCGATCTCCACCAGGTCGATGACGACGGTCAGGTCGCGGGTGGAGCCGGGCAGGGTGCCGACGCGACGGATGCCGCCGACCTGCCAGTCGCGGCCCTTGCCGCCGAACCAGCGCGCGCCGTCGATGTAGTCCTTGAGTGCGGGTGCCAACGTCATGCGTGACCCTCTTCGCTCGGCTGTCCGTCGATCAGTCGCATCCAGTAGAACCCGTAGCCGCCCAGGGTGAGCAGGTAGGGCAGCTCGCCGATCGCCGGGAAGGGCACGCCGCCGAGCAGCTCGACCGGGACCATGCCCTCCCAGTGACGCAGGTCCAGCTCGACCGGTTGCGGGAAGCGGGACAGGTTGTTGATGCAGAGGATGACGTCGCGCTCGCCCTCCGCGTTGGTGTGCTCGCGCACGTAGGACAGGACGGTCGGGTTGGAGCCCCCGAGGTCGGTGAAGGTGCCGAGCCCGAAGGCCGGGTGGCGACGCCGGGCGTGCACGAGTCGCCGGGTCCAGTGCAGCAGCGAGGAGGAGTTCTCCAGCTGTGCCTCCACGTTGACCGACTGATAGCCGTAGATCGGGTCCTGCACGGCCGGCAGGTGCAGCTTGCCGGGGGTGGCGGAGGAGAAGCCGGCATTGCGGTCGGGCGTCCACTGCATCGGCGTCCGGACGCCGTCGCGGTCGCCGAGCCAGATGTTGTCGCCCATCCCGATCTCGTCGCCGTAGTAGAGGACGGGTGAGCCCGGCAGCGACAGCAGCAGCGCGGTGAACAGCTCCATCCGGTTGGTGTCGTTGTCGAGGAGCGGCGCCAGCCGACGGCGGATGCCGATGTTGGCCTTCATGCGTGGGTCCTGGGCGTACTCGCCCCACATGTAGTCGCGGTCCTCGTCGGTGACCATCTCGAGCGTGAGCTCGTCGTGGTTGCGCAGGAAGATGCCCCACTGGCA
>JBDSPC010000345.1:0-10967 GCA_039914485.1 Nocardioides sp. | reverse complement strand
GCCACGCCGGCGGGGCCGTAGACCTCGTACATGATCGTCTCGTAGTTGACGCCGGTGCCCTCGAGGCCGCCGCCGCGCTTGACCGCGGAGTCGATGTTCTTGTTGGGGACCGACTGCTTCTTGGCCTTCTGCACCGCGTCGAAGAGCGTCGGGTTGCCCGTGAGGTCGGGCCCGCCCTGCTTGGCCGCGATCTCGATGTTCTTGATCAGCTTGGCGAACAGCTTGCCGCGCTTGGCGTCGACAACAGCCTTCTTGTGCTTCGTGGTCGCCCACTTGGAGTGGCCAGACATCAGTCCCTCTTCGTCTCGTCGGTACGTTCGGCTCGGGCCCGGCGCACCAGGTCGACGAACAGCTCGTGGACCCGCGCGTCGCCGCCGACCTCCGGATGGAAGGAGGTCGCCATCAGCGAACCCTGGCGAACGGCAACGATCCTACCGGCGGCCGGTCCGTCGGCGACCCGAGCCAGCACCTCGACGCCGTCGCCGACCTCCTCCACCCACGGCGCGCGGATGAAGATCCCGTGCACCGGAGCGTCGAGGCCGGTCATCGAGACATCGCCCTCGAAGCTGTCGACCTGCCGGCCGAAGGCGTTGCGCCGCACGGTGATGTCGAGACCGCCGAGGGTGTCCTGGCCGACGATGCCGTCCTCGATCCGCTCGGCCAGCATGATCATCCCGGCGCACGTGCCGAATGCCGGGAGACCGCCGTGGAGGCGAGCCTTGAGCGGCTCGTAGAGCTCGAAGATCTTCGCGAGCTTGATCATCGTCGTCGACTCGCCGCCGGGGATGACGAGTCCGTCGATCGCTGCGAGCTCCGCGGGGCGGCGTACGGCGATCGCGTCCTCGCCCAGTCGGGCGAGCACGGCGAGGTGTTCGCGCACGTCGCCCTGGAGGGCGAGCACGCCGATGGTGTGATCCACGTCGGCAGATCCTAGGTGGGGGCCGCGGCCTATCCTCGGCCGCATGGGTGCCCCTCGTCTCCTCCTGCTCGCCGGGGCGCTGGTCCTGACTCTCTGCGTCCCGACCGGCGTCGCGCATGCGAGCCCCTGGTCCGACCGGGTCGACGGCTGGCAGACCTCCTCCCCCGCCGACGTCGGCCTCTCGAAGAGTGCGCTGCGGATCCACGCCGGGTTCGCACGCGAGCGTGGCTCCTCCTGTCTTGCGGTCGTACGGCGAGGAAGACTCGCCGCCGACTGGAACTGGGGTACGCCGCGGACCACCCCGCGCGAGGTCTTCTCGATCACCAAGTCGGTGACCAGCGCGCTCGTCGGGATCGCGGTCGCCGACGGGTCGCTGGCGCTCGACGACAAGGTCGCGCGCTACGTCCCACAGTGGCGGGGAACAGCCTCGGCCGGCGTCACCGTCCGCAACCTGCTCGCCAACGACAGCGGCCGTTTCTGGTCCGCCGAGTCGGACTACTCGCTGCTGATCAAGGCGCCGAACCGCACGGGCTACGCCGTCGGCCTCTCGCAGCAGTACCCCGTCGGCTCGGCGTGGGCCTACAACAACGCGGCCATCCAGGTGCTCGACGCGGTCCTGCGCAAGGCGACCGGCAAGCCCACGGACGCGTTCGCGCAGCAGCGGCTGTTCGGCCCGCTCGAGATGTCACACACTCGGATGACCCGCGACGCCAGTCGCCGCTCCACCCAGGTGTTCTTCGGCCTGCAGACGACGTGCCTGGACCTGGCACGGTTCGGCGAGCTCTACCTCCACCGGGGTCGCGTCGACGGCACGCGGATCCTGCCGCGCTCGTTCGTGCGTGCCTCGGTCGGCCGGTCCTCGACGCCGCTCAACGCGGCGTACGGCTATCTGTGGTGGCTGAACCGCTCCGGTCCCTTGCGCGGAGCCACCGATCCGGTCGATGCCGCCGGCCAGCCCCTGGTCCCGCGCACCGGCCAGCTGGCGCCCGCCGCGTCATCGCGGATGTTCGCGGCCCTCGGCCTCGGCGGGCAGGTGCTGATGGTCGACCCAGGAACGGGAACGATCGCGGTCCGCCTCGGCACGAACCTGACCGAGCCTGCCGGTCGTTCCTTTGCCGAGGTGGCCGCGATCGTCACCGATGCGGTTCGCTGACTACCAGCCGCGCTCGGAGAGGCGGTGCGGCTGCGGGATCTCGTCGACGTTGATGCCGACCATCGCCTCGCCCAGGCCACGGGAGACCTTCGCGACCACGTCGGGGTCGTCGTAGAACGTCGTGGCCTTCACGATCGCCTCGGCACGCTGTTCGGGGTTGCCGGACTTGAAGATGCCCGAACCGACGAACACGCCCTCGGCGCCGAGCTGCATCATCATCGCCGCATCGGCCGGGGTGGCGATGCCACCGGCGGTGAACAGCACGACGGGCAGCTTGCCCGCCTCCGCGACCTCCTTGACCAGGTCGTACGGCGCCTGCAGCTCCTTCGCCGCGACGTACAGCTCGTCGGCCTCCATGCCCTGCAGGCGGCGCAGCTCGGCGCGGATCGTGCGCATGTGGGTCACGGCGTTGGACACGTCACCGGTGCCGGCCTCGCCCTTGGACCGGATCATCGCCGCACCCTCGGTGATGCGGCGCAGCGCCTCACCCAGGTTGGTCGCACCGCAGACGAAGGGAACCGTGAAGTTCCACTTGTCGATGTGGTTGGCGTAGTCGGCCGGGGTCAGGACCTCGGACTCGTCGATGTAGTCCACGCCGAGCGACTGCAGGATCTGCGCCTCCGCGAAGTGGCCGATGCGGGCCTTGGCCATCACCGGGATGGACACGGTCTCGATGATGCTGTCGATCATGTCGGGGTCGCTCATGCGGCTCACGCCGCCCTGGGCGCGGATGTCGGCGGGGACCCGCTCGAGCGCCATCACGGCGACAGCGCCGGCGTCCTCGGCGATCTTCGCCTGCGCGGCGGTGACGACGTCCATGATGACGCCGCCCTTGAGCATCTCGGCCATCCCACGCTTCACGCGCGAGGTGCCGGTTTCGGTCGGGGTTGCGGGGGTTTCAGCCATGCCCCCGATTCTATGACCCCTCAGGGGTGACCGCTGCCAGTGCCTGTCGCCGTACGAGAAGAACACGCTGGAGCACGGTCACCGTGCTGGCGATCGCGAGCAGCCAGAGGGTGACTTCGTAGAGGATCGGCAGGCCCAGGACGTCACCGAAGAACGTCAGCACGAGGATCGCGACGAGGCGGTCGGCGCGCTCGGCGATGCCGGTCTTGGCCCGGAAGCCGAGGCCTTCACCGCGGCAGCGGGCGTAGGAGGTGACCGAGCCCATCACCAGGCACACCAGCGCCAGGCAGAGGTAGAGCCTGTCCTCCGCGACCCAGGCGAAGTAGAGCGCGAGGCCGGCGAAGATCGCGCCATCGGCGATCCGGTCGAGCGTCGAGTCGAGGAACGCCCCGAACGTGTCCTTGCGGCCCATGGTGCGCGCCATCTGGCCGTCGATCAGGTCACTGAAGACGAAGGCGGTGATGAACAGCACGCCCTGCCACAGCATCCCCTGCGGGAAGAAGATCAGCGCGCCGGCGGAGACGCCGATCGTGCCGACGAGGGTGACCGCGTCGGGGCTGATGCCGAGCCTGATGAACAGCTTGATGAACGGCTGCAGCACCACGCCCTGCCAGAAGCCCTTGAAACGGTCGAGGACGGAGCTGGACAGCAGATTTCCCTCAGGCACGGGCGCAGGCTACCCGTCGAGGAGCCTGGTGCAGATGTCGGCGACCGCACTCGGGACGCCGGCCACGTGCCAGTCGACCCCGGCGGCGCGCACGACGCGGGACTCCCCGCCGACACCGCGGATGAGCGCAGCGCCGGGCAACCGGTCCCAGTCGGGCACCGAGTGCTGGAACAGCACGTCGCACTGGCCGCGAGCGATCGCGACCGAGTCCATCGTTCCCGAGCCCATCATCCGCAGTGTCGCCACGCCGGACACGGCACGCCTGAAGGCCGCGCCGATCTCGCCCTCGTAGAACGGCGGGTGGAGGTAGGTCGAGGCACACGACTCGGCCAGGAGCCGGTCCGCGAGCCGGTCCAGGGGCTCGTCGTTGCGCGTGCTCGCCAGGTCCGGCCCGCCCACGAACGTGTCGCCGCTCGCCGCGTGGTGCACCGCACCGAGCACCAGCTCCTCACCGTCGGTGAGGGCCACTGCACTGCACCACCACTCGAGCCCGCGGTGGAAGTTGTAGGTGCCGTCCACGGGGTCGATCACCCAGGTCCGGCCACTGGTGCCCCGGTGGTCGGCACCCTCCTCCCCCACGATCGAGTCGTCGGGGCGTTCGCGTCGGAGCGTCTCGACGACCTGGGCCTCGGCAGCGTGGTCGGCCGCCGTGACGATGTCGGAGACATTGGTCTTGGTCTCGGCCTCGAGTCCGCTGCGCAGCATCGCGGCCGCGAGCGCTCCGGCCTCGTTGACGAGCCGTGCGGCCAGCTGTGCGTCATCCACGACGAGCACGCTACCGGCGCCGCGTACTGTGGCGGCACGGAGCAATCTTGCTCCGCCAATGAGGGAGCCCCGATGGCCGACAAGTCGCCACGGCAAGGCATGACCAAGAAGTCCAAGTCCATCAAGGAGAAGCGCGCCGACAAGGCCGCCAAGGCCGCCGGCGGCAGCGCCGCCGTGGAGAGCCTGGGCACGAAGAAGAGGTGAGCGGCCTTCTCTGAGTCAGCTGGACGAAGCGGGTTTCGTGTCCGGCCAGGCCACCTCGGGGGCACAGAACGACGACTCATCGAGGTTGGGGTAGGCCGAGGGGCCATCGAGCACGGCAGTCATGTGCTCGGAGAACCCCTCGGTCCACGTCTGCCTGCTGAAGGCTTCCCAGGCCCGTCGCGCATTCGGCTTCTGGGCCCAGAACGCCAGCTCCCGCTCGAACCCGCGCCAGTCACGATCATCGAGCAGTCCGTCGCGATATGCGCCGTAGGCGTCGCTGTAGAGCACGAAGAACGGCACCAGGACGTTGCGAATCTGTTCGGGGACGCCGTCGTCGAGTCGTCCCAGGATCCGCCGCAGGTCCGGATACATCGGGTCGAGCCGTGCTTGGAACAGCGCATCCATCGCGTTGGCTCGCTCCCGCTTCTGCAGCTCCATGAATCTCCTGGAGTCGCGAAGGCTCAGGCCCGCGACTGCGAGCGCGGCCAGGGCCGCGATCGCAGACATGGACGCCGCCAGCGCATTCAACTGATCGCCGCTCACTGGTTCTCCTCAAGCCGGACGTTCGATGTCCCGGCACTCGTCAGCACGTGGTTGAGACCTTGCTCGCCGTCGAACGAGCCCACTTCCGCCAGCCCGACCGCGCTGTAGAAGCCCAAGGCCCCTTGTGATGCGTCCAGGACCGCCAACACCGGCCGACGCCCGGAGGCCTCGATGTGGCGCACCGCGGTTTCCAAGAGGCGCCGCCCGACACCGGCACCGTGCTCTCGGGGCGCCACGAACAGCTTGACCACCTCGGCATGATCCCGCCTGTTGATGTTCATGCCGATGTCGGAACCGTGCGTGACCAGGTAGTCCTGGGGATCTGTCACTCGCACGTAGCCCAGCACCCGGCCATCCCTGGTGGCGACCCAGTCGACCTCCGCCGCCGTGCGCTGCAGCCACGCCTCCAGCGAGTCGACCGTCGCAACCTCGCCGGCGGGCAGGAGCGGATACGGTTCGTCGCTCGACTGGAGCTCGAGCAGGATGCTCACCAGCGCCGAGAGATGACGGTCCGGATCGAACATCTGGATGTACACGTCCCCCGGCATTGGCCCATCAGATCAGACGTGTGCGCCTGCCGGCCCGCCGGTCGGGTCGACGCCCGATCGGCGGCACCGGTGTCTGCTCCCTTCAGACCAGCTCGGGCACCCGCAGGTGAGCGATCGCGAGCTCGCACTCGTCGACGTCGATGAACTGCACGCCGCCCATGCGGCTGCGCTCGCCCCGGAGGCCGCCGGCCATCTCGCGGGTGGCCTCCAGGTCCGCCCGAGTGTCGAACCTGGTCGTGCCGCAGCACTCGCCGGTCATCCGATTGACCATGAAGCTGGCGCTGCAGAACCCGTCCGTGCCCTCCATCCGGGCCAGCACGGAGTCCCGGAAGAAGTCGATCGTCGACTCGATCTCCGAGGGCTCACAGCGCAGCCACGTGACCCGGCACCACGACCCCTCCTGGGCATCGTGCTCACGATGCATGACGGCGATCTCCCACTCGTCGACCGTCGCCTCGCCTGCCATCAGCTCGCTCGCGCGTTCGCGCAAGGGGCTCACGACGCCGTCCGTCGCCTGCATGGCCTCCTCGGACAACCACGAGGTGGTCGCGATGCAGCGGCCGGTCTCGCGGTTGGCCAGCAGGGAGAGGCCCAGACAGCCGTCCATGGCTGTCACTGTCGGCATGACGTCGTCTCGCACATATCTGATGCACGCGTCGACCTGGCTGGAATCGCCCATGATCGACGTGGAGCGTGCATGCATCACGGCGCACCTCCTGTCTCGGGGTGGCACCCCGGCGGCACCACCGCTCGGAGTCCAATGTCCTCCCGATGGCGAGCCGGCACAAGGCCCCGCGTCCGCTACGTCGCGGCCGGGGAGGGCCAGGCGTCCGCGAGCAGGGCGCAGGTGTCCTCGAGCAGCTGCGGCAGCACCTTCGTGTCGCCGATGACGGTGATGAAGTTGGCATCGCCGGACCAGCGCGGGACGACGTGCTGGTGCAGGTGGTCCGCCAGCGAGCCGCCGGCCGGACCGCCCAGGTTGATGCCGATGTTGAACGCGTGCGGCGCGCTGACCCGGCGGATCACCTTGATCGCCTGCTGCGTCATCGCCATCAGCTCGGCCGACTCCTCGGACGTGAGGTCCTCGAGCTCGGCGACGTGGCGGTAGGGCAGCACCATCAGGTGCCCCGGGTTGTAGGGGTGGAGATTGAGGACGGCATACGTCGACTCCCCTCGCGCGACGACGAGGTTGGTCGCGTCGTCGCCGTGCGGGATCTGGCAGAACGGGCAGCCGTCGGCAGTGGTGTCGGAGCGGACATACGCCATGCGGTACGGCGTCCAGAGACGTTCGAGGTCGTTCACTCCGCCGCCTCGGTGGGGATGCCGGCGAGCAGCTCCTCGATCGGCTGGTCCGCCCGCAGCTCGAGCCCGAGGGCACGCGCGTGCCCCTGGATCTGGAACCACACGGACGCCGTCGTCAGTTCGACGAGCACCTCGGCGCCGGGCTCGCGCACCGGCCTGGCCAACCAGCGGCGGACGACACCGAAGACGGCGCCGACGAAGCCGTGCACGAGTGGATCGATCGCGGCCGCCTCGTCGTCGCTGAGCTCGAGGCGGAGGATGGCGACGGCCGTCTCGATCAGCTCGACGACCCGGTCGGCGATCACCGCGACCCCCTCGTCGAGGGGGTTGCCACCGCCGGGCTCGGCCGTGACGGCGACGTGGTGCAGGGCCGGGTGCGCGTCGGCCCAGCCGACATAGGCGGCGACGGTCCGCTCGACGATCTGCGGGATGCTGCCCTCGAGGGTCAGCACCGGCAGGAGGTGGTCCCACACGTCGTTGAGCACGGAGATGCGGATCTCGCGGTCCAGCTCGGCCCGGTCGGTGAAGTGCCGGTAGATGACGGTGCGGCCGACGCCCGCACGCTCGGCGATGTGGGCGACGTTGACCTCGTCACCTGGCGGCGTGGCCTCGATGGCCTCGATCGCGGCGGCCAGGATCGCGGCCCGGCGCTCGACGTTGTGCTGCTCCCAGCGGACCTGGCGACCATCTGTGGGCCTGCCGCTCATCGCCCCTCCGCACCCTCGGCTACACGGTCTCGCGGAGCCTACTCGTCGCAGTGGCGCGGAGTTCGTCGAGCGTCACGATCTTGGTGCGCGGACGTCCCGACCCCACACCACGCCGCCGTTCCTCGCGGTCGATGGCTCGCCAGCCGTCCAGTCCGATGGGCCTGATCCCCCTCGTCCTCAACAGGTCGCTGACGTCGCGCTCGCCGGTGAGCATCGTCTCGAGCCCGGCGTCGAGGTCGTCGAGGAGCTGCGACACGGTCTCCTGCGCGCAGGACTTGTTGGTGCCGATGAAGCCGGTCGGTCCGCGCTTGATCCAGCCCGCGACGTAGGTCCCCGGAGCGACCCGGCCCCGGTCGTTCGGCACGGTGCCGGTTGCCTCGTCGTAGGGCAGGCCCGCCACCGGTTGTCCGCGGTAGCCCACGGCTCGCAGCACGAGGCCGGCCTCGATCGTCTCGGCGTCATTGACGCGGACCCCCTCGACGCTCGCCGCGCCGACGATGGCCGTGGGCACGGCGCGGAAACGCAGCACGATGGTCCGGCGGTCCGCCATCGGCTCGCGACTCGCGAGCTCGCGCAGGAGCCGCCCGCGCTCGCCGGTCGTGGTGATCTCGGCACCGCCGGTGTCGAGCAGCACGTTGATGCTCGACAGGCCGGCGAGGCCGACCAGCTCGGGAAGCGTGAAGGCAGCGTCGTCCGGTCCTCGTCGCCCGAGGACCACCACCTCGCGAACGGCGCTCCCGGCCAACGCGGCCCACGCACCCAGGGCCATGTCGGTCCGCGCCAGCTCGTCGGGGTCGGCGGTGAGGATGCGCGCGACGTCGAGGGCGACGTTGCCGGTGCCGATGACGACGGCCCGCGCGCGGTCGAGGGGTACGGCGAGGTGCTGGCGCTCGGGATGGCCGTTGTACCAGGCCACGAAGTCGGTCGCACTGACTGAACCGGGCAGGTCCTCCCCCGCGACCCCGACCCGCTTGTCCGATGCGGCGCCGACGCAGGTGACGACCGCGTCGTAGTGCTCGGCCAGCTCCGCCTGTGTCACGTCGCGGCCGACCTCGACGCCGAGCAGGTAGCGGAACCCGGGCTGCTCCTCGATCGCCCGGAACAGCCTGGCCGCCTGCTTGGTGTGCTGGTGGTCGGGAGCCACGCCGGCGCGCAGCAGTCCGTACGGCGTGGGCAGCCGGTCGAAGATGTCGACCGTCACCTCGGGGTGCCGCAGCAGCTCGTCGGCGACATACAGCCCGGCCGGCCCGGCGCCGACCACGGCAACCCGCACCGGGCGGGAGGCTGCGAGTCGGCGCTGCTTCGCCACGACGGCGAGTGGCGGCCGGTCGGAGTGCGAGAACTCCTCGTAGTACGCCGCATTGAGCACCGAGAACGGGCGCTCGGCCGGGGTCAGCGCGTGCTGTGGCTTGATCGCGTCGACCGGGCAGGCCGTGACGCAGGCTCCGCACCCGACGCAGGACAACGGGTCGACGTACAACATCTCGGCCTCGGCGAAGCCGGGCTCACCGGGGGCCGGGTGGATGCAGTTGACCGGGCAGGCGACGACGCAGGAGGCGTCGGCGCAGCAGGCCTGGGTGACGACGTAGGCCATCGGTTCAGGCCGCCGCGGAGGCGGGCTCACCCCGGAATCGGGCGGGCCGGCCGTCGATCTTGAGCAGCTTCCAGATGCGGCGCGAGACGGGGTTCATCAGGCCGATGTCCTCGGTCAGCATCCGCACGTCGGCGAACAGGTCGCGCAGCACCTTCTCCGAGGCCGGCTGCGTCCAGTAGACCTCCTTGAAGACGTCGTCGGGCAGACCGATGTCCTGGCGAGCCTGCTTGCTCGGCTTGATGATCTCGTCGCACAGCCAGCGCATGATCACCGGCGTGAGGATGGCCAGCAGCGGGCGCTCGATGACGTTGAGCCTGGGCGCATTGAACGACAGGAACTGGTGTGCGAAGCCGATGTGGCGGGCCTCCTCGGCCACGTGGATCTGCATGATCCGCTGCAGGAGCGGGTGCATGTCGTCGCCGGCACGCAGCACGGCCTTCTGCATGTGGTCGATCGGCTCCTCACCGGCGAGCACGCCCATGAAGAAGCCGAACGGCACGAGGCTGCCGGCCAGCGGCAGGATCGGCGAGACCGCGCGGAAGAACGCCGATCCGCCCGCGACGTCGGCGCCGGAGCGGTTGACGAACTCCTGGAACATCTGGGTGTGGTGGCACTCCTCGGTCACCTCATGGGTGGCGTAGCGGAACTCCGGGGAGCCGTTGGGCAGGGTGCGCAGGTAGTTCATGACGCCGCTGATCAGGATCTGCTCGAACTGGAGACCGACCTTGGTGACGTTGGCCTGGAGGTAGAGCCCGACCCGGATCTGCTCGTCCTCCGGCAGGCCGAGATACCACTCGTGCGATCCCAGCACGTGCCCGCGCGGCAGCTTCCAGCGTGGGTCGTGGGGATCGACCTCGTAGTCGGGGTTGTCCCAGTCGATGTCCGTGAAGGCATCGAAGTTCTGCTCGACCGAGGCTTCCGAGAGCGTGCGAAGGGTGTCGTGGAACTCCTGCTTCGTCGTCATGACCCGAAGTTAGCGCGACACCGTGTCCGTGTAAATAGATACACGCGACACGGCGTCGCACTTATTTGCTCGTCAGACCTGCTCCCGGCTGGCGACGGCACGCTGGACGCGCTCGATCGCCTCGGCCAGCGGCACACCGTTGTCCTGGCGACCGTCGCGGTAGCGGAAGCTCACCGCGCCCGCCTCGACGTCGTCCGCGCCGGCGATCAGCATGAACGGCACCTTCTGCAGCTGGGCGTTGCGGATCTTCTTCTGCATCCGGTCGTCGGAGTCGTCGACCTCGACGCGCAGGCCGACCGCCTTCATCTGCCTGGCGACGTCGTAGAGGTAGTCCGAGAACGTGTCGGCGACCGGGATCGCCTGCACCTGGACCGGCGCCAGCCACGGGGGGAACGCGCCGGCGTAGTGCTCCACGAGGACACCGAAGAACCGCTCCAGCGAGCCGAACTTCGCGGAGTGGATCATCACCGGCTGGTGCTTGGCCCCGTCGGCGCCGTTGTACTCGAGCTCGAAGCCCTTGGGCTGGTTGAAGTCGTACTGGATCGTCGACATCTGCCAGGTGCGACCGATCGCGTCGCGTGCCTGCACCGAGATCTTCGGACCGTAGAACGCCGCCCCGCCCGGGTCGGGCACGAGCTCGAGGCCCGAGTCGATCGCGACGTCCTCGAGCACCTTGGTGGCGATCGCCCACTCCT
>JBDSPC010000332.1:0-4887 GCA_039914485.1 Nocardioides sp. | reverse complement strand
ACGAGCTACACCGCGATCACCGAGACGATCGGCACGTCCGAGCAGCCGGCGGCGTTCGACACCAACGACCAGGCCGTGCAGTCGCTCAAGAACGGCCAGATCGACGGCATCGTCGTCGACCTGCCGACCGCCTACTACATGACGGCCGCGCAGCTCGACAACGGCATGATCGTCGGCCAGCTGCCCGCGGCCGAGGGTGCCGTCGAGCAGTTCGGCGCCGTGCTCGACAAGGACAGCCCGCTCACCGACTGCGTCAGCCAGGCCGTCGACGCGCTGCGTGAGGACGGCACGCTCGACCAGCTCGCCTCCGAGTGGCTGGAGCAGCAGGGCGCTCCCGAGCTCTCCTGATGTCGAGGGGCGTCAAGGACTGGCAGCCCTCCGCGATCCAGCTCGAGCGCGAGAGCTTCCGCCGCCGCCAGGCCGCACGCAGCACCGCGATCGCCGCGGCCAGCACCCTGCTGGTGCTGGGCGTCGTGGGCGGACTCGTCGTGAGCTCGCCCGGCTGGGAGCGGGTCCACGAGACCTACTTCGACGCAGGAAAGGCGGTTGACGCGTTCCCAGCGGTCCTCGCCGGGCTCTGGATGAACGTCAAGATCATGGTGATCTCGGCGATCGCCATCGTCATCGTCAGCCTCACCATCGCGGTGATGCGCACGACCCGCGGCCCGATCGCGTTCCCGCTGCGCCTGCTGGGCACGGTGTACGTCGACGTGTTCCGTGGCCTCCCGCTGCTGCTCGTCATCTTCCTGCTCGGGTTCGGCGGGCCGGCCCTGGACCTGTCGGGCCTGCCTCGCAGTGCGCTCTTCTGGGGCTGCGCGTCCCTGGTGCTGTCGTACTCGGCGTACGTCGCCGAGGTCTTCCGGGCCGGGATCGAGTCGGTGCACCAGTCGCAGCGCCTCGCCGGGCGCGCGCTCGGGCTCACCTATGCCCAGACCCTGCGCCACGTCGTGCTCCCGCAGGCCTGGCGCCGCGTGCTGCCCGCGCTGATGAACGACCTGGTCTCGTTGCAGAAGGACTCCGGGCTGATCGCCGTGCTCGGCACGGTCATCGACGCGATCCGCGCGGCGCAGATCGAGACGGCGAAGGACTTCAACTACACGCCGTACGTCGTGGCGGGCTTCCTCTTCATCTGCCTGACCGTGCCGATGGCGCGACTGACGGACTGGTATGCCCGCAAGCAGGGCTTCGCCGGCGCGGGGAGCCTGATGTGAGCGTCCTCGAGATGTCCGGGGTCCGGAAGGCCTTCGGAGCCAACGTCGTGCTCAACGGCGTCGACTTCACCGTCAACCGTGGCGAGTGCGTCGTGCTGATCGGCGCGTCCGGGTCGGGCAAGTCGACGCTGCTGCGCTGTGCCAACCTGCTCGAGACCGTGGACGACGGCGTGATCACGTTCGAGGGCGAGGACATCACCGACCCGCGGGTCAACGGCGACGAGGTCCGCTCGCGGATGGGACTGGTCTTCCAGTCCTACAACCTGTTCCCGCACCTGACCGTGATCGGCAACGTGACCCTGGCGCTGCGCAAGGTGCACGGGGTGGCCGCAGCCGAGGCCGAGCAGCGCGGGCTCGCGATGCTCGACCGGGTCGGACTCGCCGAGAAGGCGACGGCCCGGCCCGACGACCTGTCGGGCGGGCAGCAGCAGCGTGTGGCGATCGCGCGTGCGCTCGTCGCCAACCCGCGGCTCATGCTCCTCGACGAGGTCACGTCCGCGCTCGACCCCGAGCTCGTCGGAGAGGTGCTCGACCTGCTCTCCGACCTCAAGTCCGAGGGCGTGACGATGGTGCTCAACACCCACGAGATGGGCTTCGCCCGCGAGGTCGCCGACACCGTCTGCTTCCTGCACGACGGTGTCATCCACGAGTCGGGCACGCCCGCGCAGGTGATCGGCGACCCGCAGCAGGAGCGCACAAAGGCGTTCCTCTCCAGGATCCGCGCCTAGATGCCCTTCTCGGCTGCCTGCAACGCCGCGATCGCATCCTCGTTGCCGGACAACTGCACGTGGCACTGCTCGCGGCCGTAGCAGAACAGCACGAGCTCCGACGGCAACCCGATCACGGTGACCCCGTCCTTGCCCGGCCGTAGCACGGCCTTCGACCCGGTGTCCGTACGCCGCAGCGTGACCGGGACTCCGGCCTTGCGGACCAGCACCGGGCCGAGCGTGCGCAGCGGCAGCCACAACGCGTCCTGGTCCTTCCTGGTCAGCGTGCGCGCCTCCCAGCCGGGCGCGGCGCGGCGGATGTCCTCGTGGTGGATGAAGTGCTCGACGCGGTTCGCGAGTCCCTCGAAGAGCGGCAGCGTCGACGTGCTGAGGAGCGCCGGTCGGCGTACGCGCTCGACGAGGTCTGCGTAGTCACGGTTGCTGACGCGCGTCGTCTCGCGCTCGGTGAGGCCGGAGAGGGGCTTGAGCAGGATTCCCGGAGCTCCGAGCGGGCTGCTCTCGCGGACGATGAGGTGGGCCATCAGCTCGCGGGTCTTCCAGTCGCCGCACAGGGTCGGCGCGTCGGGTCCGAGCTGCTCGGCGAGGTCGGCGAGCGCGAGGCGTTCACGCCGGGCGAAGGAGGTCATGGGTGCGACGGTAGCCTGCGATGGTGAGTGACGACGGGGCAACGCTGCAGGGCTCGACCACTCGCGAAGGCTTCGCCGTGCTGGGCTATGCGATCAAGCGCGAACCGGGGATCTTCGTGCTGTCGACCCTCGGGTCGGTGCTCTTCGCCGTGCTCACCGTCGCGGACGCCTGGGTGCTCGGCTGGTCCACCGATCACGTCGTGATCCCCGCCTTCGAGACCGGCGAGATCAGCACCGGGCTGCTCTGGTCGGTGCTCGCCCTCTTCCTCGGCGTCGCGATCCTGCGCGCGGTCGGCATCGTCGCGCGCCGCCTCGGCGCCGGGATCATGCAGTACCGCATGCAGGCCCGCACGCGCCGGGCGGTGACGCGGCAATACCTCACGCTGCCGATGGAGTGGCACCAGCGCCACCCGACCGGGCAGCTGCTGTCCAACGCCTACTCCGACGTCGAGGCCGCCTGGGGGCCGATCGCGCCGCTGCCGATGGCGCTCGGCACCGTCGTGATGATGGTGATCGCCGTCGCGCAGATGCTGCTGGCCGACGTGGTAATGGCGATCGTCGGGCTGCTCGTGTTCCCGGCCGTCGTGGTCGCCAACCTCGCCTACCAGCGGCTGGCCTCACCGCTGATGACGCACGCCCAGGGCCTGCGCGCGGAGGTCAGCGAGATCGCGCACGAGTCCTTCGACGGCGCGATGGTGGTCAAGACGCTCGGTCGCGAGAGCGAGGAGATGGAGCGCTTCGCGCACAAGGCCAACAAGCTGCGCGACGTCAACATCAAGGCCGGCAAGATCCGTGCCGCCTTCGACCCGACTCTCGCGTCGCTTCCCAACGTCGGTGTCCTCGTCGTGCTCGCGGTCGGTGTCTCGCGGGTGACCAGCGGCGCCACCGACGCGGGCGACGTGGTGACGGTCGCCTACCTCCTGACCATCGTGTCCTTCCCGATCCGCGCGATCGGCTGGCTGCTGGGCGAGTTCCCGCGCAGCGTGGTCGGCTTCCGCCGTACCGAATCCGTCCTCGCGGCCACCGGGTCGATGGAGTACGGCGCGGCGCGCATCCCCGCCTCCCAGACCGGCGCACGGCTGGTCGTCGAGGGCCTGCACTACGCCTACGACCCCGGCGCGCCCCTGCTCACGGGCGTCACGTTCGATGTCGAGCCCGGTCGCACCGTCGCCGTCGTCGGCGCAACGGCTTCGGGCAAGAGCACCCTGACCGGGCTGATGACACGCCTGGTCGATCCCGACGCGGGCCGGATCTCGATCGACGGGGCCGACCTCCGCGACCTGGCCCGCGGTGCGCTCGCCGAGTCCGTCGCGCTCGTGCCGCAGACCGCCTTCCTCTTCGACGACACCGTCCGCGGCAACGTCACGCTCGGCGCCGACATCCCCGACGAGGAGGTCTGGGCCGCGCTGCGCGACGCCCAGGCCGACGGCTTCGTGGCGGCGCTCGGCGACGGGCTGAGCACCAAGCTGGGGGAGCGCGGCACGTCGCTGTCGGGTGGACAGCGACAACGGATCTCGCTGGCCCGAGCGTTGGTACGCCGCCCGCGACTGCTGATCCTCGATGACGCCACCTCCGCGGTCGACCCGGAGGTCGAGGCGCGCATCCTGGCGAGCCTGCGGTCCGGCTCGACCGACACGACGCTGGTGGTCGTCGCCTATCGCAAGGCCACCATCGGGCTGGCCGACGAGGTCATCCACCTCGAGGACGGCGCCGTCGCCGACCGGGGCACCCATACCGAGCTGCTGGGACGGAGCCCGGCCTACGCGCGCCTCGTCAACGCCTACGAGCAGGCCGCCCACGAGGAGTCAGCGAAATGAGCACCATCTCCACCAGCGCGGCCACCACGATGGACACTGGCGAGGACATCGGCGCGATGGACACGATCCGTCGCGGCGTGGCGATCTCGCCCGAGCTCCGCGAGGGGCTCGGCGTCACTCTCATGCTCGCCGTGGTCGCGTCGTGCGGTCAGGTCGTCGTGCCCATCGCCGTACAACAGACGCTGGACAAGGGGCTGAACGGTCCCGACGGGACCCGGTTGTCGTACGTCGTGTGGCTGGGGCTGGGGGCGGCGGTCGCGATCGCGGTGACCAGCTTCGCGTCCTACGTCATGACCAAGCGGCTGTTCTCGACGTCCGAGCGTGGGCTCGCGACCCTGCGCATCAAGGCCTTCCGGCACGTCCACGACCTGCCGCTGCTGACGCAGAACACCGAGCGCCGCGGCGCGCTCGTCTCGCGGGTGACCAGCGACGTCGACCAGGTGAGCCAGTTCCTGGTCTTCGGCGGCCTGATCTTCGTGGTCAGCGTCGGCCAGATGCTGGTGGC